>DATKFL010000133.1:0-10874 GCA_035511355.1 Dongiaceae bacterium | reverse complement strand
CGTGCAGATCGCCGGGCTCCCACGCGAGCGGGCGGACCACGGCGCCGGGCGGCGTCGGGGCGTCGCGGAAGCGGTACACCCCCCAGAGGGTCGCGCCCGCCACGAGGAGAACGCCGCCGAGGAGCGCCGCGGCGAGCCGGGCGCGTTGCGCTCGGGTCGCGGCGGTGAACACCGGCGGCCGGCGCGCGCCCCAGGCGAACGGGATCGGCCGGTCGGCGAGAATCTCGACGAGCGCCAGCGCGGCGAGGATCGGCAGGAGCGCCGCCGCCGAATACTTGCTCGCCAGCGCCGCGCCGAGGGCGATGCCGGTGGCCGCGACCTTCCCCGGAGTCGCCCGCACGAAGAGACGCTCGCAGGCGAGGACGGTGAGAAAGAAGAAGGTGGCGAGGACCAGGTCGGTCGTCGCGAGCGAGCCATGCGCCACGAGGTCCGGGCTGAACGCCGCCAGCACGGACGCCAGCGCCGCGGCCGCCGGACCGAAGAGCGTTCGCGACCAGAAGAAGATCGCGAGGATCAGCCCAATCGCCACGACCGTGATCGCGCCGCGGCTCCGGACAAGAAGCGCGTCGGCGTCGTTCCATTCGTAGAGGAAGCGGTGCCCGAACCACCAGGGGCGCGACTCGCGCCACGCCGGGTCCTCGGTGTCGACCCGCACCGGCGTCACGAGGAGCGGCAGGGCGGCGATCATGCGCGCCAGCGGAGGGTTGTCGAGGTCGAGCCGGTAGTCGCCCGCGCGCAGGAACATGTATCCCGCCGGGACGTGCTTGACCTCGTCGAAGGTCGCCGACTTGGCGCGCGCGGTGCCGAGCGCCAGCGCGGTGAAGGCGCCGAGCGCGACGACGAGAACGAGGCCCGCGACCCGCTTCGGGATCATCGCGCGAGCTTACCCCGGACGCCCGCGCCGGCGCGCGCCGGCGCTCCGGAGCGTCACGCCGGGCGCCGGGCCTCCCAGGTGATCGATCGGACGACGCCGCGGAGCGCGCCCGGGGGGACGCCCGCGGCCGCCATCCGCTCCCGGACCGGCTCCGGCAGGGCGCCGTCGATCGCCTCGAGGTAGTCGAAGTCTTCGAGGATGGCGAGGCCGGTCAGCCCGGCCGAGGCGATCCAGGCGAGGTAGGCCGCGCGCGGCGCGGCGCCGGCGATGCACCCCGCCCAGGCGAGCAGGTCGTCGGCGACGACCGCCGGCAGCGCTCCGTCGAGGACGATGTCGGAGACGACGAGTCGGCCGCCCGGCCGCAGGACGCGGACGATCTCGCGGAAGACCGCCACCTTGTCGGGCACCAGGTTGATGACGCAGTTGCTGGTGACCGCGTCGATCGAGGCGGCGGCGACCGGCAGCGCCTCGAGCCGCCCGGCGCGGAACTCCGCCCAGCCGATGCCGGCCTCGGCGGCGGCGCCGCGCGCCCGCTCGAGCATCGCGGGCGTCATGTCGACCCCGATCACCCGCCCGGTCGGTCCGACCTGGTGCGCCGCGAGCAGGGCGTCGAGCCCCGGTCCGGAGCCGAGGTCGAGAACGGTCTCGCCCGCCCGGAGCGCCAGCCGGCCGATCGGCGCGCCGCACCCGAGCCGGAGGTTCGCCGATGCCGGGACGGTGGCCAGCACGCGCGGGTCGTAGCCGAGCGGCTCGGTGTCACAGCAGGAAGGCATGCCGCCGGTGGCGACGAGCGTGTAACGGTCGCGCACCTGCGCGACGGTCTCTTCGGCGCTGCGTGGGGTGTCTGGGGTGGTGCTCATCGTCGGGTCCTCCGTGGTGGGCGGCCCTCGCCGCCGGTCGAAGCCGTCACTGCCTTGGCGGGGGCGGCGGGGAAGTCCTGCATCAGGTGATCGAAGGCGCCGGGACAGCAGCGCTCGGTCGCCGCCCGCACCGCGACCATCAGGTCGGAGAGCGCGGCGGTCGCCTGGGCGCGACGCTCGGCCGGCAGGTGCTCCAGGATGGTCCGCGCGAACGCTTCGTCCTGGCGTGCCACGCGCCGGGCGGCGCGGCGGCCCGACGGGGTGAGGGTCGCGCCTGCGGCGCGCGCGTCCACCGGATCGGCGACCCGGGTCACGAGGCCGCGCTCGACCAGACGGTCGAGGTTGCGCGTCAGGGTGCTGGGCGCGACTCCGAGGCGGCGGCCGAGGTCGCCGAGCCCCAGGCGACGTTCTGCGGCGAGGGCGCCCAGGGCCGCCGCCTGCGCCACGGTCATCCCGCAGCAGGCGACGTCGGCGCGCTCCGAGATCGAAAACCGCCGCTGCAGGGCACGGAGGAGGGCGGCGAGGGCGCGGGCGTCGTTCATCGGGTCGGTCTCCGTCGATATTTGTAGGATACAACTATCATCCTGTCAAGCGTCGCCGTCGCGCCCGCGACCGGTCGGCGACCCGCTCTTCGGCTATAATCACCGCTCTCATCCGGGGAGCCCGCCACACGCCATGAGCGAACCGATCTGGACCCGCAAGGATCTGGAGCGCTTTCTGCGCTTCGAGGACCCCGAAGTGCGCTACTGGGCCGCCGAGAGGCTGACCCGCCACTACCCGGACGAATCGGCCGGACTCCTCGAGCCGTACCTGTTCGACGATCACGAGCTGACCCCGGAACTGGTCGCCGCCTATCTCGGGCACCATGGCAGCGCCACGTCGGGGCCGCAACTGGCGCGGGCGGTCGGACGGTTGCGCGGCGTGGCGGCGGCGCGCGCGCTCGAGGCGATGTTGAGGCTCGGGCTTCCGAACGCCATCGGCCTGGTGCGCGAAGCGGCGGAGCGGCGCGATTTCGACGAGGAGTGCTGGTCGGTGGTGCTCGAGGCGCTCGCCGACCGCGGCGACCCGCCGGCGCGCGCCGCCCTGGAGGAGATTCTCCGCCGGCGCGCCGACTGGGCCGGCTCGCCCCCGATCCTCGCGGCGATGCTGGCGCTGGTCGGCGAGGACGGCTACCGGCCGGTCCTGCAGGCCTGGCTGCGGTCGCTGCAGTGGCGCGGCGCCGCGGACCGATCGGGCGACGACTCCGGCGAGTCGTTCCGCGTGCTGATGGACCACCTGATGATCGACGACTGCGGCTGGTGCTTCCGCACGACGCGCTGGAGCCGCATCGACCTGCACCGCACCCTCAAGGCGATCGAGTCGGCGTACGACTGCGACCTGCGCGACGCGCTGCCGGCGGCCCGGCTCGAGCGCCTCGGACGCGCCCTCGAAGACGGCGCCTACACGGTGATCGCACCGGCGATCGCCGACGAGATCCGGATCATGAGCACGAAGGCGGGCCGCCCCGGCGACGACCTGGCGGAGCGGATCGCCGAGGCGGCGTCGTTCTGGGGCGATCCGGAAGTCGCGCAGGCGGTGGAGGCGCTCGGACCGCACCTGCGCGAGTGGGCCACCGGGTTCCTGCTCTCGGCGCTGTTCAGCATGGCGCGCTATCGCAACTACGAGCTCGAGGTGCGCCGCGCCGGACACGACCTCGGGCGGCTCCTGCCGCTCCTCGAGATCGAGGCGAGCGCGCTCGTCGACGCGCTGCCGCCGGCGCTCTCCGAGGCGGTCGAGGCGGCAGGTCCCGCCGAGAGCGCCGCCCGCACGGCGGCGCGGCGGGCGGTCGAGGAGCGCTGTCTCGCGGTCCTCGCGATGCGCGGCCCGTTCTTCCCGCAGGTGACGGCGCTGGCGACGCTCGGCGAGCTGGGCGCGGCCGGCGCGGCGAACGAGATCATCGATTTCCTCGGCGAGGAGAACTCCTACCTGTACGAGGCCGCGGAGCAGGCGCTCGGAAGCCTCGGCCCGGCGGTGGTCGCGCCGGCGCGCGCCCGCCTCGAGGCGGGCGACCTGCCGGAGGACGCGGTGCACTCGCTCCTCCTGGTGCTGTGCGAGCTGGGAACGCCCGACGCGTTGCGCCTGATCCTCGATCAGTTCGACACCTTCGTCACCGCGGTCGGGGCCGCCGACGCGGCGCGCTGGATGTCGATCCTCGGCGCCCGCGAGCTGATCGATCCGCTGCGCCGCATCCTGCCCCAGGACGTCGCGCAGGTCGGGCAGGCGGTGCTGCTGCTCGCCGGCATCCACAACCTGCACGTTCCCGAGGAGAACTCGATCCGGCGCGCCATCGACGACTACTGGAAGGAACACCCCGAAGGGAGCGAGGGCGGCGGCGAGCCGGGGCCGGACGACGGTCACGGAAAGTACGTGATGTGATCGGGACGATGCGCCCCCGTCGATCGACCCGCCGCCTTCCCGCCTTCCTGTTCCTCGCCGCCGGGTTCGCCTGCGCGCCCGGCGCCGCCTGGTCCGCGACCGAATCGCCGGCGAAGCCGCCCGACCCGGCACCCGCGCCGCCGGGGGTGCCGCCGCTCATGGTGCCGACCCCCCGGCCGGTGCCGCCGAAACCGGCGCTGCCGCCGCCCGGTCCGACCACCCTCGAGCCGAAGGCCTGGCCGCGATCGACCTATTCGTTCGACGGCCGCATCGAAATCTCGGTCGGCAACGCCACGTTCGAGGCGCCGCCTGCCTACCAGCAGTCGTTCTCCTTCTGGATCGGCCGGATGAAGGGGACGATCAGGACCGAGCTGGTCGAGTCGATCGTGAGCACGCGCGAAGCGGGGGAGGGGCGGTTGCCGTACCGCCGCCAGATCACCCGTTACGCGATGGAGATGAACGAGCGCGGCGAGCTCAAGGAAAGCGGGCGCCCGCTCACCGACCAGGTGCTGAAGCTGACGTGGGAAGGTGATCTCGACCCGCGCGGCAACGTCGTGAGCGAGACCCGCACCGCGGGTCCGGAGGAGACCAAGGAGATCGATCGCCTCGCGTTCCCGATCCTCGACTGCCTTTTCCCCCGGCTTGCCGGGGCGCGGACCCTGAAGGGCGGCGAGTCGTTCGTCGAGTCGATCAGCATGCCGTTGCCGACCACGCTCTCGGTGAAGGGGCTCGAGGCGCAGCGGATGCAGGCCACCCGGCGCTTCACCCTCCGGGAGGTCGACGGGAGCCAGGCGCGCTTCGATGTCTCGGTCGAGTACGCGCCGGACCCGGCGACCCCGCCGACCGCGCCGCGCACCACGATCGCGATCGCCGGCGGCGGCAAGGGGGAGGCGGTCTTCGATCTCGAGAACGGCCTCTGGACCAACATGCGGGTGCCGACGCAGATGACCATCGACATCGAGGCGCCGCTGCGGGTCCTGCCGGGCCAGCCGGAGGGGGTCGATCCGGGCACCGCGAAGACGCACCTGCCGATCGGCCTGGCGCTCTCGGGGAAGCGCACCGTCTCGCGGCTGTTCGACGATCCGCCCCTGGCCGCGTCCGAAGCGAAGCCGGAAGTCCCGGGCGCCGCGCCCGCGGCGAAGCCGGAAAGCGGCCGCCCCTAAGGCCCGGAGCGGCGGCTTTCGCCGCTCCAGACCAGGAGCCGCCAGCCGCCGTTCGTCCCCTCGCCGACCAGAAGCGCCAGGTCCTGCGCGCCGTCGCCGTCGAGGTCGGCAGCCACGAGGTCCGATTCCGGGAGGAGCCCGTCGCAGGAGATCGGGAAACCCCGCAGCGGCGCGCCGGGCGGGCGCAGGCCGACGATCCGCAGCGCCGCGTTGCCGGCCGCGACGAACCCGAGCGCGCGCAGGAAATCGGTGCGGCCGTCGCCGTCGAAGTCGGTCACCGTCCAGCGGCTGTCCTGACGCGCGTCGATCCTCTGCGGCAGGTTCCGAAGCTCGATCGGAAAGCCGCGGCGCGGGAAGCCTGCCGCGTCGTACCCCGCGAGGCGGTCGCCGTCCTCCTGCAGGATCGTGGGAAGGGTCTCGCCGTCGAGCCGGGCGACCTGCGCGCCGCGCGCCGCCCCGGCGCCGAGCGGCAGCGGCCAGCCGGGCGTCTCGGAGGCGTCGAAGCGCAGCAGGTGCAGCGCTGCGGGGACCTCGGGAGCCGGCGGCGGCGTGCCGGCGCGGACCGGGACTGGCGCGGGCCCTCCGACCGGGATGGGATGGGGAACTCGCGCGAGGGCTTCCGGCGGCGCGAGGTCGATCGGGTGCGGCGGTGCCTGGCGCATCCCCTCGAAGGCTTCGTAGGGCAAGGTCGCCTGCACCATCTCGGCGGCGCCGTCGTCGTCGAGATCGGCGGCGGCCGGAGCCTGCCGATCCACCACTTCGGCAAGCGTCGCCGGGAAGTGCGGCAGGAGCCGCCCGCCGGCATCGAGCGCGAACAGGCGCGGCTGGTATCCCGACTCGACCAGGATCAGATCGGAGCGTCCGTCGCCGTCCACGTCGGCGGCGATCGGGTCGGCGTTGATCGCGCGCGCCGGCCAGGCGCCGTCGTGCGGCACGCTCCAGGGCCAGCCGGAGCGCGGCAACCCGTTCCCCTCGAGGACGAGCGCGCCGCCGAGGAGCGCCCGGGCGACTTCGGCGCGGCCGTCGCCGTCGAGGTCGGCGACCAGGGTCGCGCCGGCCGCGCACCCTCCGCCCGCGCCGCCGGAAGGGATCTCGACCGGCCAGCCCGGCAGGTCGCGGCCGTCGGCGCCGAGCGCCATCAGGATCGCGCGCCGCGGCCAGGGACCGGCGCTGACGCAGACGACGATCTCGTCGATGCCGTCGCCGTCGAGGTCGCCGACGCCGGGTCGTCCGACCGGGTAGGCGGGCGACGGCAGGTTGGTGAACCGCCGCGGCCAGCCGGGTCGCACCACGCCGGCATCGATCACGGTGATCAGTCCCGCCGGGATCGTCGCCACCAGCTCGGTCCTGCCGTCCCGATCGAGATCGGCGGCGACCAGCGTGCCGGCGCGCGGCCTGATCTCGACCGGTCGCGGGAAGAGCATCGGGTATCCCGGCGCGTAGGGCGGCACCGGTCGCGCTCCGATCGCGGGAACGGCCAGCGCGACCAGGAGCGTGGCGACGAGGGCGCCGGTGAGCGGCGCCCGGCGGGGAACTGCCGGGCCCTCCCGGCGGCGTGGCGGCGGCATCTGCGGCATCTGGTCTCCGGCCGGAACGGTCCTCTATATACCCCGCACGCCCAGGGGGCGCAAGACGAATCGGTCCGCCCGGACGACGGGGCTCGGCTTGAAAGGGGCCGCGCTCTTCGGGTCTAATCGCCCTCCCATGACGAAACCAGCGACCGACGACGCCTCGACCGGCGCCCCGCCGCGGGTGCGGTTCGCCCCGAGCCCGACCGGGTTCCTGCATGTCGGCGGCGGGCGCACCGCCCTCTACAACTGGCTGCTCGCGCGGCGCCGGGGGGGCGTCTTCGTGCTGCGCATCGAGGACACCGACCTGACCCGATCGAACGAGGCGAGCGTGCGCACGATCCTCGAGGGGCTGGAGTGGCTCGGCCTCGGCTGGGACGAAGGGCCGTTCTTCCAGGCGCGCCGCCAGGAGGAGCACCGCGCCGCGGCGCTGCGACTCGCCGCCGAGGGGAAGGCGTACGCCTGCTTCTGCGCGCCCGAGACCCTCGATGCGCGCCGGCGCGCCGCCGAGGCGGGCGGCGGCGCATGGAAGTACGACCGCGCCTGCGGCGGCCTCGACCCCGCCGAGGTGGAGCGGCGCCGCGCGGCGGGCGAGCCGGCGGCGCTCCGGTTCCGGGTGCCGGACGGCACGACCGCGTGGGACGACCTGGTGCACGGCGAGACCGCGTTCGAGAACGGCGTGATCGAAGACCTGGTGCTCCTGCGGTCGGACGGGTCGCCGACCTACAACCTGTCGGTGGTGGTCGACGACGTCGACATGCGGATCAGCCACGTCGTCCGCGGCGACGATCACATCAGCAACACGCCGAAGCAGATCCTGATCTACCGGGCGCTCGGGAAGACGCCACCGCGCTTCGCGCACCTGCCGCTCATCCTCGGCGCCGACAAGAAGCGCCTCTCGAAGCGCCACGGCGCGGTGTCGGTGACCGAGTACCGCGACCGCGGCATCCTGCCGGACGCGATGGTGAACTTCCTCGCGCTGCTCGGCTGGTCACCCGGCGAGGGGCGCGAGGTGATGAGCCGCGACGCGCTGATCGAGGCGTTCAGCGTCGAGGCGGTCAACCGCAAGGGGGCGGTGTTCGACGAGGCGAAGCTGGAGTGGCTGAACGCGCAGTACATCAATGCCCTCGAACCCGAAGCGATCGAGGCGAAGGTCCGGCCCGACTTCGAGCGCGCCGGTCTCTGGAGCGACGCCATCGCGCCGGGCGGGGCGCGGCGGGAGTGGTTCCTCGAGGTCCTCGGTTTGCTCAAGGCGCGCTCGCGGCTCCTCCCGGATTTCGCGCGCGACGCGCGCCCCTTTCTGACCGAGGAGTTCGGCTACCGCGACGACGCGATCGAGAAGCACATCGCCGGGGCGCGCGGGGGCCCCGCCGCCGCGGCCGCCCGGCTGCGGGCGCTGCGCGCCGTCTTCGAGGGCCTGGGCCGGTTCGACGAGGCCTCGGCCGAGGCGGCGCTCCGTTCCCTGGCGGAGCAACGCGGCGAGCCGGCGGCGCAACTGATCCATCCGCTCCGGGTGGCGCTGGTCGGCGTGGCGGTCAGCCCTTCCGTCTTCGCGGTCCTGAGGCTGATCGGACAGGAGCGGGCGCTCGCCCGGCTCGAACGGCTGGCGGCGCACGCCGACCGCCTGCCGGTGGCCGGGTCCGGCGCCGGCGACCCCGCGGGGCGCCCGTCCGCGTCCGTTGACACCTCCGGATCGGATCGCTAAAATCCGCGCTCACGCTCCGGGATCGTCTAACGGTAGGACGCTTGGCTCTGGACCAAGTAATCGGGGTTCGAATCCCTGTCCCGGAACCAACGTGCAGCGTGGGGCTATCGTCTAGGGGTTAGGACGGATGGTTCTCAGCCATCAAACCGGGGTTCGAATCCCCGTAGCCCTACCACACTTCTCCTCGGGGCGCGGCGCGCCGTTCGGCGCGATCCCCGCCTTCAGCAGTTTCCGCTCGGCCACCAGGGACAGGGCCTGGCCCGCGGCGTCGAGACCGAACCAGCCGCCGACCTGATCGCGCCACGGCACCCGTGCCTGGTGCCGCGCCATCGCACGGATCGCCCCTTCGAAGTGGGAATAGTCGCTCCCCCAGCAGCCGCGCACCTCGAGATGCTTGCGGTTGATCAGCGCGTGCGGGTTGAGGCGGGTGTCGCCGGTGTCGGTGTACTGCCCGGCCACCACCAGGACGCCGCCGTCGCGGCAGAGCGCCGCCCCCTCGGGGACTGCGTCGGGGTCGCCGGTCGCCTCGATCACGATGTCGGCGCCGCGCCCGCCGGTGCAGTCGAGGATCGCGGCCCGGCGCGCGACCGCGTCGAGCGTCTCGATCGAGAAAGCCTCGTCGGCGCCCATCCGCCGCGCCATCGCGAGTCGATCGGCGGGCGCGCCGACCGCGACGATCGGCGCCGCGCCGGAGAGCGCCGCGAAGGCGACGACCGACTGCCCGACCGGGCCGGTGCCGAGGACGACGACCGTATCGCCGAGGCGCACGCCGCCGCGCCGCACCGCGTGATACGCGGTCACCGCGCCGCAGCCGCCGCTCACGTAGGTGAACGGATCGAGCTCCCCGGGAAGACGCAGCAGGTGGGTGCCCGGGCGGAGGTGGATCCGCTCCGCCCAGCCGCCGTGCAGTCCGTCGTCGGCGCCGTAGGTGATGCCGTACACCCGCCGATGCGGGCAGCGGGTCGACTCCCGCGCCACGAGGCAGTACCAGCAGGCGCCGCAAGTCCCGTGCACGTCGAGGAACGCGACCGTCTCGCCTTCGCGGAACGGCCTGCCGTCGAGGTCGGCGACCGGCCCCCGGAGCGCCGCGATCCGGCCCGCCGCCACGTGTCCCGGGATGAGGGGGTACGGAACGCCGGCGAGGCGGCCGTGCCAGAGATGCACGTCGGTGCCGCAGACTTCGCTGGCGATCGTCTCGAGGATCACCGCGCCCGGCTCGAGCGCCGGCTCCGGATAATCGCGCAGCTCGATCGGCGCGCGCGGGGCGGGGATCACGGCGGCGCGCACGGAACGCGGAGCGGGGGGCATCGCGCGCCTCACCCTTCGAGAAGCGCCTGACAGCGGCGCAGGATGCCGATCGGATCGGGAAGGGCCGGCCAGCCGCCGACCGGCAGGGCGTCGTCGACGTACGCCTCGCGCCGCATCCCGACCAGGACCGCGTTCATCCCGGGCGTCGACGCGACGACCGCGATCGCCTTCTGCGACAGCGTCGCGCCGCGCCGCTCCTCGGGGAGCAGGCGATCGATCGCGGCGCTCACCGCCGCCGTCGCCGGCTGGCCGTCGGCCAGCCGCAGGAGCCGGCCGCCGAGGATGGCGTTGTGCGGCCGGGTGGCGAGCACCGCGAGTCCCGCGGCCGCCGCCGCTTCGAGCGCGGTCGACCCGCCGTCCGGACCGGTGTTCTTCTCGAGCGCGGCGCCCGACTCGAACAGGTTCATCGGGAGTTGCAGCACCTTGAAATGGTGCCCGGCCCCGCCCGCCGCCTCGGCGGCCGCGAGGAACCGGCTCACCGACGTCGCCTCCGGGTCGTCGGGCGGCACCACCGCGCTGTTCGACGAAACCCCGTAGGCGCCGATCCGCCCCGCGCGGACCTCCGCTTCGAAGTGCGCGAACGCCGCGGTGATGCGGCGATCGAACTCCGCGCGCGCCTCCGCGACCCCAACCCGGTGATGCGCCGCGTCCGACAGGAAGTACTCCGAATTGTGCAGGAGACAGAGGTCGAGCCGGTCCACCCTGAGTCGTTCGAGCGATCGGGTCAGCTGATCGGCGAGGAACTCCGGATGGACGCAGTGCCAGCAGCCGTCCATGTAGTGCACCATCTCCGGGAACGGCCGGCCGGCCGCCTCGCGCTCCATCGCGAGCTCGAGATTGGCGCCCTGCACGTAGCCGATCTTCGAGACCAGCGTGACCTGCCGGCGCGCCGCCGGGTCGCGGCGCGCCATTTCGGCGAGCAGCGCGCCGACCAGTCGTTCGCTCGCGCCGTCGGTGTAGTTGGTCGAGGTGTCGATGAGG
>DATKFL010000132.1:0-5131 GCA_035511355.1 Dongiaceae bacterium | reverse complement strand
TCCGCCGCGCGGTCCCAAGGGATCGCCGCGAAGCGACGTGGCCCGTCTTCGCGACGAGCGTCTCTTCCCGGTCGACCTGCTGCACAAGATCCTGCGGCACTCGCTCGCGCACCAGCGCCGCGAGACCATCGCCTTCGGCCGGCGGCTGAACGCCATCCTCGAGCGCCTGTTCCTGGCGGCCGTGTGGCGCAACTTCGTGAAGCAGAGAAGCGAGCGAGTCGCGCGCGACGGCACTCCCGCCATGCGGCTCGGCCTCACCCGCGAGCGCTGGACCTGGAGTCGAGTCTTTTCGAGGCGCCTGTTCCCGGCGCGGACCAGGACCCCGTCCACATGGGCGCACCTGTACCGTCGTCTGTGGACAACCCCGCTCTACTCGAACAACTCACGCCACGAGTTGAAGCGCGCGTTCTAGCTGTCGGACTCATGCGGCAGCAAGCGCCGCGTCCCTGCACCCCCACTCTCAGCACCACGTTGTTCTGCTTGCGCGGAGTGGCCGAACGGCGTAGAAAGGCCGACAGCACCCGCTGGTCCGTCTGGAGGTCTGCATGAAGCCCGCCTGGTCGACGCTCGCAGCCGCCATTCTCCTGTCCGTCGGAATCACCGCGGGGCGCGCGGGGGGGCCGGGTGCGCGGCCGCCGGTCATCGTGCCACCCGACGATCCGGGCTCGACCCGGCCGGGGGAGTCCTTCGAGTCGGTGCTGATCCGCTACGCCAGGCCGTACGACGCCCTGGTGGCGCGCGTGCAGGCGGCCGGCGGCGTGGTGACCCGGCGCTACCGCAAGTTCGACGCGGTGGCGGCGCGGGTGCCGCAGCGGGCGCTGCCCGGGCTCCTGGCGTTCACCGGTCCGGAAGCGATCAGCAAGGACCTGATGGTGCGGATCCCGGACGACGTCGACGAGCCGATCGGCCGCGGCATCCGGCCGGATGCGCAGGCCGGGTCCGGGGACATCGTCTACGAGGACGCCGCGCCGCTGGGCGGCGCGGCCGATCTCCAGGCGTTCGCCGGCATCCACCCCGACTCCTACACGATCAACGCCGCGGTCCACGGGGTCGCCTCGATGCATGCCGCCGGGTTCCTCGGGCAGGGGGTCGTCGTCGCGGTGATCGACTCGGGGCTCAAGCCGGGCTACCCGCACCTGAACAGCGACGGCTCGGTCATCGGAGGCATGGACTTCGTGGGCGACGGCCTGCCGTACAGCACCTTCCTCAACAACGGCCACGGCACTTTCGTCGCCGGGATGATCTCGGCCAACGTCAACCTCACCTTCCCGACCTTGAGCCCGTTCCTGGCGGCGGTGAAACGGCATGCGCCGGCCGCGGTGGTCAACGCCAACGCGGTCCCGATGATCGGGTCGGCGCCGCTCTCCAGCCTGTTCATCATGCGGGTGTTCGGGCCGCTCGGACAGAGCCCGGTGTCGGTCGTCCTCGACGCGATCGACGAGGCGATCGTTCTGCGCAACGCCTACGACGAAGGGGTGTTCGGCGGGGTCAACATCCAGGTCGTCAACATGAGCCTGAGCGGCGCGACGCTGGCGGCGGGGCGGGACCTGATCGAGACCGCGGTCGACGAGATGCTCGACGCCGGCATCGTCGTGGTCGACTCGGCCGGAAACGCCGGCGCCTGCGGGATGACCATCGGCAGCCCGGGATCCTCCTACGAGAGCCTGAACGTCGGCGCCATGAACCTGGCGCACAACGAGCGCATCCTGCGCGAGCTCCAGGGGGGCATCCTGTACGGCCTGCAGTACCGGCCGAGCGATGCGCCGCAGATGGCCTACTTCTCGTCGCGCGGCCCGAACGCCGACGGGCGACCCGACCCCGACGTGGTGGCGAGCGGCTTCGCCTCGTACGGCATGGGGCTGAACGGCACGGGCTCGATCAGCCTCGCGAGCGGGACCTCGTTCTCGTCGCCGATCGTGGCCGGCGTCGCCGCCATCCTGCGGCAGGCGCATCCGGAAGCGAGCGCGCGGCAGATTCGCAACGCCATCGTCATGTCGGCGCGTCCCGACACCATCCCGGGCGCGGGGCCGAACGATCAGGGCGCGGGGGTGGTCGACGCGCAGGCGGCGAGCGATCTCCTCGCGGCCGGCGGGGTCCCGGATCTCCGGGTGCTGCCGCCGCACGCCGTGAAGAGCGTCGCGGCCAACCTCGCGCAGAACGCCGGAGTGACCGTGCAGACCGGCCTGGTCGCCCGGCCGCTCGGCCGGCTGGTGCCGAGCCAGAGGAACGAGGTGTTCTACCAGACCGGGACCAACATCGCGCGGATTCGCATCGACCTCACGAACGTGCTGCCGGAGCTGCCGCCGCTGGAGCAGAACCAGATCGTGGGCGACGACCTCCTCCTCGAGGTGCACTCGGCGAAGACCTCGAAGGTCGACGGCGCCTACGGCGGCGACGGCGACTACCTGTTCATCAGCTTCACGCGCGACGGCTCCTACACGGTCGACCTTCCCGAGCCGGGGATCGTGCGGATCGCGGTGCTCGGCTCGTGGACCAACGCCGGCGCGATCACCGGCGACCTCCGGATCACGCCGATCGCGGCGGCGACGCCGAGGTGGACGGCGCAGAGGACGATCACCCAGGGCCAGGAGGACGAGTTTTCCTTCCGGGTGCCGGAGGGGACGGCGCGCGCCGATTTCCGGCTCGCCTGGCGCGAGGACTGGGGGAGCTACCCGGTCAACGACCTCGATTTCTACCTTCTCGACCCGAGCGGCTATCTCTATCCCTACGGCGCGTTCCTGAACTCCCCCGAGCGGGCCACGATGTTCGACCCGGAGCCGGGGATCTGGCGGGTCTACGTGCAGGGCTTCGAGCTGCACACGCCGGACGATCGCTACAAGCTGCGGGTGGCGTTCGACGACCGGGTGCAGCGCTGAGGCGCGCGACGTCGTCCTAGGAGGGCGTCGGTCCCGGCGGGCGGCGGATCACCATCACGGTCTGATCGTCGACCGGCCGGGCGCGCCCCGAGAACGCCTCGACCTTCTTGAAGATCAGCTCGACGAGGGCCCGCGCCGGCAGGTCGGCGTGCGCGGCGACCAGCGTCTTGAGGCGTTCCAGGCCGAACTGCTCGTCCTGGGCGTCGGCCGCCTCGGTGATCCCGTCGGAGTAGATGACCACGACGTTGCCCGGCCGGAGGACGACATAGCCGCGCTCGTACTCGGCGTCGGGGTCCGGCCCGAGCACCATGCCGCCGTAGCGCAGCTCCTCGAAGGTCCCGTCGTGCAGATAGAGCGCCGGCGGGTGCCCGGCGTTGCAGTAGATGAAGTTCCCGTTGCGCTCGAGCTCCGCGTAGAACAGCGAGATGAACCGCGTCGAGAGCGTCGACCGGTTGATCACCCGGTTCAGCTTCTCGATGATGCTGACGATTTTCAGGTTCTCGGAGAGACCCATTCTGAGGCCGATGATCACGTCGCGCGCCTGCAGCGCCGCCGGCAGGCCGTGCCCCGACGAATCGGCCACCGCCAGCCCGAGGATCCGGTTCGACAGCGGCAGGAAGTCGTACAGGTCGCCGCCGACCGCCTCGGCCATCACCGACCGGCCCCACAGATCGTAGCCGTGGAACGACGGCGCCCCCTTCGGCAGGAGCGACATCTGGATCCGCCCCGCCTCGGCCATGGCGTCGTAGATGCGCGCCTGGCGGATCTTCTGGGTGACCACGTGCTGCACCGCCGACATCAGGTAGAGCAGCCGCTCGCGGTCGTACTCGCCCTGGATGCTGAACGAGAGCAGCCAGCGGTTGTCGTCGCCGAGCGTCATCGCGGCGAACGCCTCGACGCCGAGCGGGTCCTCGATGTCGGGATCGAACCCGGGGTCGGTCTCCTTCATCACCAGGAGACCGCGATCGAGCAGGATCTGCACCGCCGGGTAGGTGATCGGCACGGTGTACCCGAGCTTGGCCGGCGTGCTGTCGCCGTGCCAGCGGCGCAGCACGTACTGTCCCTGGTCGGCCTTCTCGTACAGGCGGCCGGCGACCACGTGCAGGTCCTGCCGGTAGTCGCTCAGGAGGGTGCGCACCATCCGATCGAGGGTCTCGAGGACGTCGTGCCGGGCCTCGATCGTGCCGAGGGTCGCGTCGAGCTTGCGCCAGAACGACCGGTACTGCTGCGAGCGCTCGCTGCCGCCCGTCGGCCGCTCGGAGGCCGGTTTCGGGGGGGCGATCGGGCTCTCGGTCAGGGTATTCTCGTTGCTCATCGGTCCCGTGCCCTTGCCTCCCCGCCGGCGGAACGTTATTGTCCCGTCGTGCAATTGCGCATCGAGCCGTGGCGCCGGGGAGCGGCGCACAGGATATCAGAGGTCGCCCGGCGCACCGGGACGACGGCGCTCGGCGTGGCGCTCCTCGCGGTCGGATCGGCCGCCGCGGCTCCGGCCCCGGCGATCGGAATCGTCAAGGTGACCCTCACCGTGGGAAATCTCCTGAGCCCGCTCAGCACGCGCGGCGTCGAGGAGGCGATCAAGCGCCTCCCCGGCGTCGGGGACGTGCACGCCGACTCGTCGACCGGCGTCGTGCAGGTCACCGCCGCCGAGAAGCAGTCGCTCGACCTCGGGCAGATCCGCGAGCGCGCCCTGCGCGCCGGCTTTCCGCCCCAGGGGGAGCCCGACCTCGAGGCGCGCGGCCGGTTCGAGATCGGCCACGAAGGGAAGATCGTCTTCCGGCCCGGCGGCGCCGGCGCGGGATGGCAGGTGCTGGAATCGGCGCGTCTCCTGGCGCTCTTCCGTGAGCAGCCGCGGCTGCTGGGGGAGTACCTGGTCGATTTCCGGTTGCACGAGAAGCCGCCCTGGAACCGGCCGGCGATCAGCCTGACCGGGGGCACACGACTCACGCCGCCGACCGCACCGGTGGTGCGCGCCGCGAGCGGGCGATGACGCGGACGGGGCGATCGACCGCCGTCGCGGCCGTCGTGCTGGCCGCTCTGTTCGGGGCTCCGACGATCCTCGTGCCGGCGACCGTGACCGCGCCGGTGAAGCCGGGCGCACCGGCCCCCGCGCCGAAGACCGCCGCCCCCGCCCCGGGCGCGAAGGGCGACTCGTTCCTCGACCTCGTGGCCGAGGATCCGCACGGCCGGCCGCTGCACTTCAAGGACTACGCCGGCAAGATCCGGATCATCGATCTCTGGGCCACCTGGTGCGGCCC
>DATKFL010000131.1:0-2924 GCA_035511355.1 Dongiaceae bacterium | reverse complement strand
GATGGCGCACGGGTTCACCGGCGCCGGCACCGGGAGTTCGTACGTCGCCGGGATCTTCGCCGCGATGGACCGGACCAAGATGCTGGCCGGCGATCCGACCGCGACCTGGCAGGTGATGCTCGACCCGAACGAGGGCGGGCACATGCCGGCCGACCTCGACGGCGTGACCCCGCCGCCGCCCGGCGCGCCCGGCGTCTTCCTGTCGCTGCACAGCGGCGGGATGTACTTCTACCGGATGCACGTCGACTTCACGACCCCGGCGAACAGCGTGAAGACGCTGCAGGGGATCGCGCCGATCGCCCCCTCGACCGCCGCCTGCACCTTCGCGGCGACCCCCGGCACCTGCCTGCCGCAGCCCGGGACGACGCGCCTCCTGGACGCGCTCAGCGACCGGTTGATGTTCCGCGCCGCCTACCGCAACTTCCTCGACCACGAGTCGATCGTCGTCAGCCACTCGGTCGACCCGTCGATCGTCGGCCTGGTGTCGGGGGTGCGCTGGTACGACTTCCGCCTGTCGGGGAGCCCGAACCCGACTTGTACGACCTTCCCGTGCACCTTCCAGCAGGGGACGATCGCCGACGCGCCGAGCGGCCGCAACCGCTGGATGCCGTCGGTCGCCATGGACGGCGCCGAGAACATCCTGGTCGGCTACAGCGTCTCGGGGAAGACCAACCTGACCGAGAACCACAGCATCCGCTACACCGGCCGCGCGAAGAACGATCCGCCCGGCACGATGACCGCGCCCGAGGTGACCATCGCCACCGGCCTGCACAACAACACCAGCAACAGCCGCTGGGGCGACTACAGCAGCATGAGCGTCGATCCGTTCGACGACTGCACCCTGTGGTACGTGAACCAGTACTACCTGACGATCAACAACTCCTACATGACGCGGGTCGCCTCGGCGTCGTTCCCCGCCGGCAGCGGCGCGGGCGAGTGCCAGCCGACCGCCTGCGCGACCCGGCCGGCGTCGGCCCCGGCGATCGGCAGCGCCACGGCGCCGGCGGACAACCAGATCCAGATCAGCTGGTCCGGCCTGGCGCCGCAGCCCGGCGCCTACGCCATCCAGCGCGCCACCGGCGCCTGCGGCAGCGAAGGGACCTACCAGCCGCTGGCGGTGGTCGGGGGGGCGCAGACCAGCTTCACCGACAGCACGGTGCAGGGCGGACTGCCCTACTCGTATCGCGTGATCGCCGCCTCCGACGCGGCCGGCAAATGCCAGGGGTTCGTGGCGAGCGCCTGCGCCAGCGCGACCGCGACCGGCACCTGCAATCTCAAGCCGCTGTTCGGCGGCGCCGCGACCGCGACGAGCCACGACGCGGGGAACTGCGGCGTGCAGCTGAACTGGACCTCGGCCTCGACCTCGTGCCCGCTGACCCCGGGGTTGCGCTACAACATCTTCCGCGGCACCACGCCCGACTTCACGCCGGCGGCGGGCAACCGGATCGCCGCCTGCGCTCCCGGTCCCACCTCGTACCTCGACACCAACAACCTTACCAGCGGCGTGACCTACTACTACGTCGTGCGGGCCGAGGACGACAGCACCGGGAACGGCGGCGAGTGCGGCGGCGGCAACGAAGAGTCGAACGGCATCGTGGTCTCAGGGACGGCCTACGGTCCGGGATCGCAGCCGGCGCCCGGCACCTGGGTGGACGGCGGCGGCGACGGCACCGCCTTCCTGCGGCTGAACGTGCGGGACAGCGGCGAGACCGCGGGTCAGACGTGGCGGTTCGTGAAGACCGCCACCGACGCCGGCGTCAACCACACGCCGGGCGGCGCCTTCGCCTACCGGAACGCCGGGCCGACGGCGGCCGACGTCTACACCGCCGATACCTGCGCCACCATCGAGACTCCGACGCTCACCGCCGGCGCCACCTCGATCGCCCTGACCTACTGGGAGCGGCACCAGGTCGAGTACCACTGGGACGGCGTGGTGCCGGAGTACCAGGTGAACGCCGGCGGCTGGCTGCCGATCAACGCGCCGAGCAACCTGCCGGGCGAAGGGTGCGCCGCGACCGACGACATCACCGGCTGGGAGAGCTTCTCCTGCACCGGGGCGCCGCCGGCGAACGCCTGCGGCTACGACGTGCTCGACAACGCCTTCAACGGGCCGCTCGCCGGCGGCACGGCGTGCGCCTCGTGGGCGACCAGCACCAGCGTGACCGCCTACGCGCACCGCTGCCACCCGATCCCCGGGCTCCTGCCGGGCGACACGGTGCAGTTCCGCTGGCGCTCCTCGAGCGACCCCGCGGCGGAGTTCGCCGGCTTCTACCTCGACGACGTCGCGGTCACGAACGTCAGGCTTCCGAACGCCTGCACGCCGGACCTGTGCGCAGGCCAGCCGAACGGCACCGGCTGCAGCGACGGAAACGCCTGCACCTCGGGCGAGGTCTGCGGCTCCGGGGCGTGCGGCGGCGGCCTGCCGGTCGTGCCGGCGACCATCAACGACAGCCTGCTGTTCGACGCCGACGCCTCCACGCTGCACTGGGCGGACCCGCCCGGGACCTACAACGTCTATCGCGGCACCTTCACGGGCGGCGCCGCCTGGGCCTACAATCAGGCGTGCTTCGATCCGCACACCGCTTCCTCGGGCACGACCGACCCCGCCGTTCCGGCGGTCGGCTCGATGTTCTTCTACCTCGTCTCGCGCGACAGCGCGTGCGGCGAGTCGGGTCTCGGAAGCAGTTCGTCCGGGACCCCGAGGCCGAACCCGACGCCCTGTCCGTGAGCGCTTGAGACGACGACTGCGGCTCGGCATCCTGCTGGCGGGGTGCGTCCCGGGGTGTCTCTTTGCCCAGGCGCCGCCGCCCCCGGCCGCGGGGAGCGCGCCTGCCGAGGCGACCGCACCGGCCCCGGCGCCGCCGGTCGCGCCGAAGCCGGCGCCGCGGTGGACGAATTCCACCGAGCTGAGTCTGGTCATGACC
>DATKFL010000130.1:0-5591 GCA_035511355.1 Dongiaceae bacterium | reverse complement strand
CCGCGGCGCCCGCCGCCGCGGCGCCGATCGCGGCGACCCCGATCGCCGCCAGCGGCCGGATCCATCTTCGCGAGGCTTCAGGCATAGAGGCCGGCGACCTCGGCCGCGTAGCCGTTGTAGGGCTGGGTCGGCCGCTTCTCCTCGGTCCCAAGCATGGTCTCCTCGGCCTGCGGCCAGGGATCGGTGCTCTTCGGATCGACATTCGAGTCGAAGGAATAGAGATGCGGCGCCAGCTCGTTCCAGAAGGTGCCCGGCCGCTCGCGCGTGAACTGGAACGCGACGATCGATTTGATGCTTTTGAAGCCGTACTTCCATGGAACCACGAGCCGCAGCGGTGCGCCGTGCTGCATCGGGGTCGGGTGGCCGTAGATGCCGGTGGCGATGAGGGAGAGCTCGCTGGTCGCTTCTTTGAGCGACAGAGCTTCGTAGTAGGGGAAGACCCGGCGGCTGGCGAACCATCCGGGAAGCTCGTCAGGACGGGCGAAGCTGACCATGCGCAGGTAGCGCGCCGCAGCCAGCGGCTTCGCCAGCTTGACCAGCGCCTCGAGGGGGAACCCGGTCCAGGGGACGGCCATGGCCCAGGTCTCGACGCAGCGGTGACGGTAGACCCGCTCCTCCAGCGGCATCTTCCGCAACAGGTCGCCCACGTCGAGGGTCATCGCCTTCTCGACGGCGCCGCCGATATGGACCCGCCACGGGTCGACTCGGAAATCACGCGCCGCGCGCCAGACTCCATCGTGCTCCGCGGCGAACTCGTCGAAGATGTTGTGCCGCGCGGCGACATCCTGGGCGGTCAAGGGACGATCCATGACGTACTTGGGATTCCTTCGCGCGGGATACAGCTCGCTCGCGGGCGCGCCGAGGGCGGAGCGGGTCGCGTCATCCGGGGGCGCGGCAGCGGTCGGACTCGCCGGAAGTGCCGGAGGTAGTGACCCGGCGGTCGGGCCGGCCGGGTCCGGCTGCGCCGGCTCGTCCCGGCCGGACGACCGGGCCAGCGCCGCGGATCGGGCGAGGGCGGCGACGATGCCGGCGAAGCCGATTCCCTTCAAGATGCGGCGCCGGTCGCGATAGACGGACTCGTGCGTGGTGTCGCGATCCGGAATGAAATGTCGGGGGCGGACTCGAATGTGCATGCGGGCCTCCTGACGATTGGTTGCGCAATGCAACTGATGGTTCGAAATCGACACGTCGCTTCCCGGTCCCGCGATCGGTTCGCTCAGCCGTCCTCGGGGATGCCGCGCGGGCGGATGCGGCCGAGCAGCGCGGTCACGGCGCGCCGCACGGGTCCGGAGTACCCGGCCAGGAGACGGGTCCATTTCGCCTCGAGGCCGGCGCGGACGCGATCGTGAGTCGTCCGGCCGAGCGCGGTGGCGGCCAGCTCGACGGTGCGCCGATCGGTCGGCCGGCGATCCCGGCTCAGGTAGCCCTTGCGCCCGAGGGAGAGGGCGACGCGACTCGCCGTGCTCTTGTCCATGAACAGCCGTTTCGCCAGGCCGTCCACCGACAGCGGTCCCTCCTCGGCGATCGTCTCGAGGGCATAGCACTCGGTGACCGAGAGATTGCCGTAGCAGGAGCGTTCGCGGTCGCGGTACTGATAGGCGCGCACCAGCGCAGAGAGCGCCGCCGAGAAGGCCCGGCCGTCGGCGACCAGCGCACTGTCCCGATCGGCCGGAGACTCCACCGGGCGCGGTGAAGATTGCGGCTTGCAACCATGCCGCCGCTCCAGCCCGCCAGGGTTCCTTCGGTCTCGAGAACGCACCGTCCCAGTAGACCGCGCGCCGGCGTCAAGTTCTCTCTCGTGACGGTAAAACTTTGTAACCGTTGTCAACGGGACGTAATCAGCGACGCGCTCGGGGCAAACGCTGCCCTCCGGCCGCTGCGGAACGGCGCCGCCCCGGACGACAGCGCGGTGCGCACGTGTCGCGCGAGGCGCATGGTGAGCCTTCCGCGCGCCGGGCGCGGGAAGGGTGACCGGGATCCGGTGAACCGGCAGGGGATTGCGGCCGATCCCCAGCGCTGCCTGAACCCGGCGGCGCCGGGAGCCGTTGTACCGCGGCGTGCGTCTCCTTGGCTCGATCCTCCTCGCAGTCGCTGCTGCCGCCTGTTCGGTCGAGCGGCCCGGCCCGCCGGCCGATCCACTGCCTGCTCCGCCAGTCGCTCCCGGGGGCGACACCCTGCCGCTCCAGGAATTGATCCGTCGTCATGTCGAGGCTCGAGGCGGGAAGGCGGCGATCGAGGCGATCGACAGCGTCGAGATGGACCTGAGCATCGTCGAGCCGGCCTTCACGGTGACCGGGCTCTACCGCGCCGACCGAAAGGGGAGGATGCGGGTCGACATCTTCGCCGCGGGCAAGCGGGTCTTCAGCGAGGCGTATGACGGCCGGAACGGCTGGCAGCTGAGGGAAGACGCCACCCGTCCCGTGCCGTCCGAAAAGGGGACCGCGGCGCTGCGCAACTCGGCGCAGATGCCGACCAAGTTCCTCGGCCTGCACGAGATGGAGCGGCGCGGCCACCGCCTCGAACCGGCCGGCCGCGAGCGGGTCGACGGAGTCCTCTACCACGTCGTCGTCTTGACCCTCGCCGGCGGGCAGTCGGAGCGCTACTACCTCGATCCGGAGACCTTTCTCATCGCCCGGAGCCGCGCCCACAAGCCGCTGCATCCCGACATCGACCCGACGCCGACGACCATCGAAAGCGTCTACAGCGACTTTCGCCCGGTCGCCGGCGTGCTGTTCGCCTTCCAGGCGGTCGATACCGACCTGACGACCGGCAAGGTGTTGCAGACGTCGACGATCCTCGACGTGCGGCCGAACCGACCCGCGGCGGAGGCGCTCTTCGGGTTGACTCCCTGATGGGCGGCTGAGTCGCTACAATCGGAACCGCATGACCGAAGAAGTCTCAGGACTGATCGACGTGTCGCCGCGGGCCGGTGCGGAGGGCCTCGTCTTCTACCGCGGCACCCGCGTGTCGCACCCCTATCCGCCCCACTGGCACGAGGAGCTGCATCTCTGCGCCTACACCGCCGGCTCGGGATATCTCGGCTATCGGGGTGCCGCGCACCGGGTGGTGGCGGGCGACCTGGTGTTCACCGCCGCCGGGGAGATGCACCACAACTGGGTGGAGGAGGGGCCCGGGGTCAGCTTCCGGAGCGTCTACATCCCGCTGCCCCTTCTGAGTTCGGCCGTCCGCCAGGTGCTCGGCCGCGGCGCGGCGATCCCCGGCTTTCACGAACCGGTCTCGCGGCACCGGGGCCTCCAGCAGCCGTTCCTCGAGATGCACCGGGCCATGGAGCACTCGGTCACCCGCCTGCGGCGCGAAGGGCTCCTGGTCGAATTCCTCCGCCGGCTGGTCGCCGACACGCCGGAATCGATCCGGACCGAACGGCGCGCGGCGTCGGAGGCGGTCGCGGTCCGGCGGGTGCGCGACTACCTCCACGACCATCACGCCGAGGCGATCGCGCTCGCCGACCTGAGCCGGGTCGCAGCCTTGAGCCCGTTCCACCTGCATCGGGTCTTCACCCGGACGACCGGACTGCCGCCGCACGGCTATCTCCTCAGGGTGCGGATCAACCGGGCGCGCGACCTGCTGCGGCGCGGGCTGGCGCCGACGGAAGTCGCCCTCACGACCGGGTTCGCCGACCAGAGCCATCTCACGCGCCACTTCCGCCGCCTGGTCGGGGTGACGCCGGGCCGCTTCCGCGCCGCGACCGTGACGCCCGGGCCGGCAGGGCCGCGCCGGGAGCAAGAACGTACTAGACGGCGCCGCCGCACCGGCGCATCCTGACGCCGGCGGCGCGGGGAGGAGCGCCGGCCCGGTCCGATTGGAGCGGCACCCGCATGAACCCGATCCCCGCCCGTCGCGCGAGCCTCGTCGCGGCCGCGATTCTCGTCGTCACGGCCGCGCCCCTCGGGGCGGCCGCCACCCGGAACAAGGAGCGGACGGTCGTCGATCTCGCCGAAGGGGTGCATGTCATCCGGCATCCCGACGCGCCCGACGGCTTTCCGCAGGGGAACACGCTGGTCGTGATCGGCTCGCGCAGCGTGCTGGTCGTCGACTCGTGCCTCCTGCCGTCGAGTGCCAGGCAGGACATCGAGCAGATCCGGCGCTGGACGGCGAAGCCGGTGACCTTCCTGGTCAACACCCACTGGCACTTCGACCACACGCTCGGCAACCGCACCTACGCCGAGGCCTTCCCCGGCCTGCAGATCGTCGCGCATGCCGCGACCCGGAAGGTGATCGCGGACAACAATCCGGGGGCGATGGCGCGCTACCCGGCGCGCACCGAGCGATTCCGGACCATCCTGGCCTCGGGAAAGAACCCGGACGGCACCGTGATCACCGACGGCGACCGGAAGGACTACGAAGAGGCGATCACCGGGAACGCCGTGGTCGTGAAGGAGTTCAACACCACCACGCAGACCACGCCGACGATCGGGTTCCGCGATCGCCTCGACATCGACCTCGGCGGCCGGGCCGCTGAGATCCGCTGGCTCGGGCTTGGCAACACCGCGGGTGATGCGGTGGTCTACCTGCCGGCGGAGGGAATCCTCGCCACCGGCGATCTCGTGGTCCACCCGGTGCCCTATCTCTTCGGCGGCTTCCCGGTCGAGTTCGTCGCGACCCTCAGGAGCCTCGTCGGACTCGGCGCCAAGGTCATCGTCCCCGGTCACGGCGTCATCCAGCGGGACGCGTCGTACGCCGCGCTCCTGATCGATCTCATGGAAACGGTCAATCGCGAGGTCGAGAAGGAGATCAACGACGGCAAGACGCTCGAGGAGGCGCAGGCGACGGTCGGCGGGGCGGTCGACGTGGACGGCTGGCGCCGGCGATTCGCCGGCGAGGACAAGGACGACGGCGACTTCTTCACCTCGACCTTCAACGCCCTGGTCAAGGCGTCCTACAACCAGATCAAGATGCGTTGAGAGCCGCGGCGGACCGACGCCGGCCCGGCGGTTTACAACCGCTTGACGTGGTTAACATCCTTTTACCTACATGAATGAAGCCTCCGCGGCAGGCCTGCGTAGACTCACCCGACGTGCGGTGCCGGCACGACTCTCGGAGGACTCCAGTCATGAAGCGTGGTGCGACCGTTCTGGCTCTTGTCGTTCTCGGCGCGGGGCCGGTCCTGGCCCAGGCGACCTTCCATGGCGACGTTGCCCGCAGCGGCGCCTATCCCGGCGTCGGGCCGCGGACGCTGGGCGGGGTGAAGTGGTCGTTCAAGACCGGCGGTCCGGTGGTCGGCTCGCCGGTCGTCGCCGGGGGCGTGGTGTACGTCGCCAGCCTCGACACGCAGCTGTACGCGATCGATCAGGAGACCGGCAAGGAGAAGTGGAAGTTCAAGTCCCGCCTGCCGATCGCCTCGACGCCGGCGATCACCGAGGACACCGTCTTCTTCGTCTCCTCGACCGGGGCGCTGGCGGCGATCGACCGCGCCGCCGGCACGCCGAAGTGGGTCTTCGTCGCCGAGTACGAGAAGAAGTTCGAGGCGAAGAACCTGCACGGATTTCCCCCGGCGGCGCAGACCGTGCCCGACGCGTGGGACCTGTTCCTGTCCTCGCCGGCGGTGGCGGGCGGCCGCGTCTTCTTCGGCA
>DATKFL010000129.1:0-2161 GCA_035511355.1 Dongiaceae bacterium | reverse complement strand
TCGATCCCCTCGGCGGCGATCTGCTCCTGCTCCTCCCGGCTCAGCGGATGGTCGATCGGCAGTTTCACGTCAACCTCGTCAGGTCAGTTCTTTCAGGGTGTCGTCGAGCCGGTTGAGGACTTCGTCGATCTCCTCCCGGGGGATGAACAGCGCCGGCTCGATGCGCAGGGTCTTCGCGTTGATCAGCGTCCCGGCGACCAGCACGCCGCGGCGGAACAACCCCGACGCGACCTTGTAGCCGAACTCGGTGTCGTGGAACTCGATGCCGATCAAGAGCCCCTTGCCGCGCACTTCGGTCACCACGTCGCCGTAGCGCGCCTGGATCTCCCGGAGGCCCTGCAGGAAATACTCTCCCTTCTCGGCCGCCTGGCCGGGGAGATCTTCGCTGAGCGTCACGTGGATCGCCGCGATGCCGGCGGCGCAGGCGAGCGGGTTGCCGCCGAACGTGGACGAGTGCAGGAAGGGGTTCTTCTCCAGCACGGTCCAGATCTCCGGCGTCGACACGAAGGCCGACAGCGGCATCACCCCGCCGCCGAGGGCCTTCCCGAGACACATGATGTCGGGCACGACGTTCCAGTGCTCGACGCCGAACATCTTGCCGGTGCGCCCCATGCCGGTCTGCACTTCGTCCGCGATCAGGAGCACGTCGTACTCGTCGCAGATGGCGCGCAGGCGCGGCCAGTAGTCGTCGGGCGGCACGATGGCGCCCGCCTCGCCCTGCACCGGCTCGGCGACCACCGCGGCGATGTCCAGACCTACATCGCGGGCCTTCCGCAGTTGCCACTCGACTTCATCGGCGTCGCCGAACTCGACGAAATACACATCCTGAAGCAGCGGCTCGAAGGCGATCCGGTACTCGGCCTTCCCCATCAGCGACAGCGAGCCGTACGACTTGCCATGGAACCCGCGGATCGTCGAGATGAAGCCCGACTTCTCGGTGTAGAGGCGCGCCAGCTTCATCGCCCCTTCGATGGCGTCGGTGCCGTTGTTGATGAAGAAGCACTTCTGCAGGTTCCCGGGGGCGATCTCGCCGAGCAGCTCGGCCAGGGCACCGCGCAGGGGGTCGAGCAGCTCCTGGCTCGACATCGGCATCCGGTCGAGCTGGCTGCGGACCGCCTCGACCACCACCGGGTGCCGGATGCCGGCGCTGTAGATGCCGAAGCCGCCGAGGCAGTCGATGTAGGCCCGGCCGGTGATGTCGGCGATCGAGGTGCCCTGCCCGGTCCACTCGACCGAGGCGTACTGCGCCGCCTCGGCAACCGACTTGCGATAGGTCAGGAAGCCGGAGTTGAAGTAGGTCGAGAACGACCGGACGGTCTCCTTGATGATCTTCTGCTTCTGCGGTGCGGTCAGGCGGGCGCCGTTGTTGATGATGTTGAGCCAGCGCTTCGACTCGCCGATGACCTTCGCGGTCGAGAACCGCCGGGTGGCGCGCCGCGCCTTGGCCTTGGCGCGCGCTTTCGGGCTGATCCGGACGACCGGCTTCACCGCCTCGACGACGAGGTCGGTCTCGGTCTCCTCCGGCTCGGGCCGGGCCGGCGCCGGACGGGCCGGCGGCTTGAGCGCCATCTTGACTGCCGAGAGGCTCCGGGCTCCACCGTTCCCGCCCCGGGCCGCCGCCAGGAGCGGATGGGTCGGCAGCGTGGCCGCCCTCGCCGCCCCCCGCGTCCCGGTCTTGGACTCCCGCTTCACCCCGTTCTTCATGACACCACCCCTGACTCAGAAACACTTGTGTAATCTAGGGTTGGAAAGCCCTGAGGCAAGGGGGCACTACAGGTCGAAGAAGACTTGCCGGTCCTTTCGGGTCATGGGAGTTACCCCTGAGGTACCCGGGATCGTAGCAAGCCGGTCTGAAACGGGTCAAGCGTGCGGGTTTACCCGGCGGAACAGGTGCAGAAAAAAGCCGCGACCGGGGGTGCGGCGCGCTGGCTAACTCTTGATATTTCTTCAGTTAGACTTCAAAAGACCGATCCGCGTCGCTTCCGTCAGCAGTTGCACGACGTTGTGCACCCTCAGTTTGCGCATCAAGGTGCCTCGATGCGTCGTGACCGTCTTCACGGCGAGCCCGAGGACGGCGCCGATCTCCCGGTTGGTCTTGCCGGCATGGACGAGCCGCAGGACCTGGTCTTCACGCTCGGTGAGGACGGGAACCGGCAGGTCC
>DATKFL010000128.1:0-6540 GCA_035511355.1 Dongiaceae bacterium | reverse complement strand
TTGAGGATCACCTCGACGTCGGCCGAGGTGCCGGGAAGAAGCGTGCGGCTGAAGGCGGCGTCCGCGAACTCGACCTCGATCTCGAGGGTGCGATTCTGCTGCTCGATGTCGAGGACGTACGGCGCGACCCGGACCACCTTGGCCGGAAACGATTTCCCCGGGAAGGGATCGAGCGTCACCCGCGCCGGGAGCCCGGTCTTCACCCGTCCGGCGTCGACCTCGTCGAGCGGCGCGCTGATGTATATCGAGGTCGGATCGATGATGTCGTAGACCGGAGGAATCGGCAGCGCCGGCGGCGACGGCGAGACCCACTCCCCCAGCTCCGCCTTGAGGTCGGCGACGATGCCGTCGAACGGCGCCCGGAGCACCGTCTTGTCGAGGTTGGCGTCGGCGAGCGCCACCGCCGCGCGCCCCCGTTCGGTCGCGGCGCGCGCCGCTTCGCAGCGGGCCGCGGCGCCGTCCTTCTGGCTGCGGAGCCGCTCGAGGATGTCGTCCGAGACGATCCGGTCGTCGCGCAGCTTCTCGTTGCGGTCGAGATCGCGCGACGCCTGGGTGGCGGCGAAGCAGGCCTCGCGCGCCGTGGCCTCGGCCGAGACCACCTCCTGCCGCGCCAGGTTCTGGTTGGCGCGCAGATCGCGGTCGTTGATCTTCAGGAGCACGTCGCCGGCATGCACCGACGTCCCTTCGCGCGGCCCGATGAATTCCACCTGCCCGCCAATCGCCGGCGAGATCTTCGCCCGCCGGCGCGCCGTGACCGTGCCGGCCTTGCTGTTGCTGACCGACTCCTCGACCGTGCCGCGCTCGACCCGCTGCAAGGTGACCGGAACCGGCGCCGGCCGGAAGACCGTGAGACGCAGGACGACCCCCACCGCGACGATCGCCGCGACCACGGCCAATCTCTTGAGCCAGCGGATCATGGAGCACTCCGGAAAAGCGGCTGAGACTATCACGCGCGCGCGGCGGCACCCCGGGCCGCCGCCCGCCGCGGGAGGCGGCGTATAATGCCGTCTTTCACGGGGGGGCCATGAGTCAGCAGCCGAGCAACCGATCGGTCAGCGCCTGGGTGGAGGAGTGCGAGCGCCTCACCCGCCCCGAGAAGGTCGTCTGGTGCGATGGGTCGGAGGCGGAGCGAGCGCGGCTCACCGCCGAGGCGATCCGGGTCGGTGATTTCCTGCCCCTGAACCACGATCGGCTGCCGGGCTGCCACCTGCACCGCAGCGCCCAGAACGACGTCGCCCGCACCGAGAAGCTGACCTTCATCTGCACGCCCGACAAGGAGGATGTCGGCCCGACCAATTACTGGCTGGCGCCAAAGGAGGCGTACGACCGGCTGGGCAGCATCTACGCCGGCTCCATGCAGGGCCGGACGATGTACGTCGTGCCGTTCCTGATGGGCCCGAAGGGATCGCCCTTCAGCAAGGTCGGGGTCGAGATCACCGACAGCGTCTACGTCGCGCTCAACATGGGCCTGATGACCCGCATGGGGCAGGTGGCGCTCGATCACCTCGGCACGTCGGACGACTTCACCCGTGGCCTCCATGCGAAGGCCGACCTCGACGAGAACCGCCGCTTCATCTGCCACTTCCCCCAGGACAACACCATCTGGAGCGTCGGCTCGGGGTACGGCGGTAACGCGCTCCTCTCCAAGAAGTGCATGGCGCTCCGGCTCGCGAGCGCGCTCGGCTCGAAGGAAGGGTGGCTCGCCGAGCACATGCTGATCGTCGGCATCCAGGATCCGTCGGGGAGGGTGACCTATGTCGCAGGGGCGTTCCCGAGCGCCTGCGGCAAGACCAACCTCGCGATGCTGGTGCCACCGAAGGGATACGAAGGCTGGAAGGTCTGGACCGTCGGCGACGACATCGCGTGGCTGCGCCCCGGCGACGACGGCCGCCTCTGGGCGGTCAACCCCGAGGCGGGCTTCTTCGGTGTCGCACCGGGTACCAGCAAGTCCTCGAACCCGAACGCGCTGGCGATGCTCGCCAAGGACGCCATCTTCACGAACGTCGCCCTCAGGGACGACGGCACGGTCTGGTGGGAAGGGATGGAGGCGCCCCCGGCGCACGCGATCGACTGGCGGGGGAACGCCTGGACGCCGGAGAGCAAGACGCCCGCGGCGCACCCCAACGCCCGCTTCACGGTCGGCATCCGCCAGGCGCCGACCTACACCGACGAGTGGAACAACCCGCGCGGCGTGCCGATCTCGGCGATCCTGTTCGGAGCGCGCCGCGCCGACGTCGTCCCGCTGGTGTACGAAGCCTTCTCGTGGCAGCACGGGACCTATCTCGGCGCGACCATGGCGTCGGAGACGACCGCCGCCGCGACCGGGGCGGTCGGCGTCGTGCGCCGCGATCCGTTCGCGATGCTCCCCTTCTGCGGCTACAACATGGGCGACTACTTCGGCCACTGGCTCTCGGTCGGCCGGCGCCTCTCGAAGCCGCCGAAGATTTTCCGGGTCAACTGGTTCAACCGCAACGACCAGGGCAGGTTCATCTGGCCCGGCTTCGGCGACAACCTGCGGGTCCTGAAATGGGTCATCGATCGCTGCAACGGCAAGGGCGACGCCCACGAGACCGCCATCGGCGTCATGCCGGCGAAGAACGGCATCGAGACCGGCGGTCTCGATCTGCCGGCCGGGGCGATGGATCGCCTCCTCGAGGTCGACCACGAGGGGTGGCTGCGGGCGCTCCGGAGCCAGGAGGAGTTCTTCCAGTCGTTCGGGTCGCGGCTGCCGAACGAGATGCAGATGGAGCACGAAGCGCTCCGGAAGCGCCTGAAGGACGTCAAGAGCAGCGTCGGCGCGGTCTGATTCGCGCCGTCCCGCCCCCGGACCTCCGCACCAGACCATCCCCGTCGCTCCCGCTGGCGCATGAAGCGCGCGCAGTTTGACGTTGACCCAGGGGGGGGGCGCCGTATCTTCTGGTCAATTTCCTTGACGCGACACCTTTAGGGGGGACGATGCGTGCCTACGCCGTACTGCTGAGCGCCGCGCTTTGTCTCCTGACGGGCTGGGCGCCCGAGAGCCGGGCGGCCGAGCCGCGTCGGGCCCCGAGAACAGAACCGAAGAGCACCGTCGCGCCGACCGAGTTGGCCTCTGAATCTCCCGGCCAGGGAGCCACCAATCTCCGACCGGGGAAGACTCTTCCGGCACCCTCCTCGACTCCCCGCCCCGCGATCCTGCCGGTCGCTGCCGCGCTTGCGGAGGAGACCTGTGACGGAGCCGACAACGACGGTGACGGGGAAATCGACGAGGAGCTGACCCGCCCCTGCTCGAGCGCCTGCGACAGCGGCACCGAGACCTGCGCCCTGGGACACTGGATGTCGTGCTCGGCCCGGCCCTGCTGCGACGACACGGCCGGTCCCGGATTGCCGACATCGACCATCTGCCCGGCCGCCGAAACCGCGGACGCCACGCTCTGCCTGATGCCCGGAACCTATTCGATCCCTGCGGGATGCAGGGTCCGATCGTCGCTCGTCGGTCTGGGCGATCCGGCAGACATCGTGATCGACGGGGAGGTGACCCTCACCGAAGCGGTCGAGCGGATCCAGGGAGTGACCATCACCGGACTGCTGAAGTCGGAGGGGCCGCTCGATCTTCTCGGGAACCGGCTGCTGAATGGATTCAGTGACAACAACGAGGACTTCTTTCCGATTCCGCCGCTGCAGCAGGTCCTCCACAACGAAGTGCATGGCCTCATCAACGTCGAGTTTCCATCGTTCATTCACGCGAACACGATTACCGGCGGCGGGGTGAGCCTGAACATCGACCATGCCGACTTTCATGTCGTCACCGGGAACCACATCGTCGACGCGCCGAACGAAGGCGTGCGCATCGCGCCGCGCCTGCGCGCCTACCTGGCCGGCAATCTCATCGAAGGGGCGCGCACCGGCATCCGAAGTCCCTGCGACGCAGCGGGCCTGCAGATCGTCGCCAATCGGATCGTTGCCGCACAGGGGGGCGTCGATGCCTGCGCCATCGGCGAAATCTCGCTCCTGCGGAACGACATCTCCTATGGCGGGGAGGTGGGGGCCCACATCGACGCCACCCGGTTCCGCATCGAGGGGAACCAGATCGTGCGGGCCCCGGGGGCGCCTGCATCGAGCGCCTCCCGTGGAATCCGCGCCGAGGTCCAGAGCGACGGCTGTCCCGCCTGCGGGGGATCGCTGCGTGACAACACGGTCGTCGGCGGCGCTCATGGGATTCGCGTCGACCACGAGTTCACCGGAAGCCACGCCCTCCTGACCGGCAACATCGTCACCGGCCACAGCGGCACGGGCATCGAAATCTGCGCGCGCGACCTGTGCCCCGCATCGCCGCTCTATTCGGTCACCGCGCTGAGCAATGACGTCTTCGGTGGTGCGGCGTCCTGGACCGGGACCGGTGATCCCACCGGCGCGAATGGCAACATCGCCGCCGACCCGCAGTTCGTCGATCCGGTGGCGGGCGACTTCCGGCTGAGCGCCGGGTCGCCATGCATCGATGCGGGCTCGCCGGGACTCCTGAGCGTCGATCTGCCGGGCCGGCCGCGCAGCCTCGACGGCGACGGGGACGGCACCGCCGTTCCCGACATGGGCGCGTGGGAAGCCGGCAGCACCTGCCGCGACGAAGACGAGGACGGTTTCGGGTCGCCGGGCAACGAGGACTGCCCGGCCGGGAGCGCCGCGGATTGTGACGACGCCGATCCCGCGATCCATCCGGGGGCGATCGACCTCCCCGGGAACCCGACCAACGAGAGCTGCGACGGCTCGCCGGCGGCCTGCGATCCGGAGCGGGCCGGCGGCTGGAGGAATCACGGGCAATACGTCAGCTGCGTCGCGCGTGCGGTGAGCCTGTTGGTCAATGGGGGGCTGCTTCCGGCCGACGAAGGCGAGCTCCTCGTCCGGACCGCCGCTCAATCGAGCGTGGGCAAGTAGGCAGGTTCCCTACCGGCCCCTAGCCTGCGGCGCGATGCGCGATCAGCACCACCTGCTTCACTCCCAGCCAGCGCGCGATCTTCATCGACGCGGTGCTTTGCAGCGGCGCCAGGAGCGCGATCCGCTCCGCCAGCCGGTTGGCTTCCGCGGGGTAGAACGACGGCCCCGGGATCCGGCAGGAGAAGCGCATGCTGAACGCCGGGGCGCGGAAGCGATCGAACCCCGCCTCCCTGAGGAGCGGCAGGAGCGTCTCGAAGCGGAACTCCTGGAAATGCAGGAAGCCCTGGGTCCCCGGGTCCTCCCCTTCATGCGGCCCGGTCAGGACGCTGGGGGTCTTGACGATGTAGCGCCCCCCCGGCCGCAGCACCCGGTGCACCTGGCGCAGGTGACGCGTCACGTCGTCGGGATGCAGGTGCTCGACGAGATCGATCGAGTAGGCCAGGTCGAAGGTGGCGTCGTCGAATTCGAGGCGGGTCGCGTCCATCACCTCGAAGCGCAGCCCCGGTCGGTCCCCCGCCAGCCGGCGCGCCGCCTCGACCGCGACCGGCGCGGCGTCCACCGCCACCAGGCGCCGCTGTCCGCGCGCCACCACCTGCGCTGTGGCGCCGAATGCGCAGCCGATCTCGAGGACCTCGAGTCCCGGCCCGGCGGCCGCGCGGACGAACCGGGCGATCTTGTCGTTCGCCCCCAGGCGGAGCGACTTCGCGTCCTCTCCGCGGCGCTCCAGGATGCCCGACAGGATGGCGTCGTAGACCTGGCGGAACGCCGCGGGACGATCCTCGGCGACGGCGGTGCGCAGCGGATCGGCGAGTCGCGCCGGCTCCGGCGCCGGCCGGGGGGTCTCCGGGGTCATGCGGCGGTCGCTCCCGCCGGTCCCGGCCGCGCCCGATCGCGACGCATCGCCTCCTCGTAGCCGCGCACCAGCGCCTCGTCGAGGACCGCGCCCCAGTAGCGCTCGAGGAGCCTGCGCGCCCCGATCGCGCGCGCCACCGGAAGCACCGCACCGCGCAGGCGGGTGCGCAGCCGCTTCGACACCGGGATGTGGGTGATGCCGGTCTTGCCGCGCAGGTCGGGCTGGTGCAGGAAGGCGACGTACATCGACTGTCCCGCCTTGAACTGGCGCCGCTGGTAGTCCTCGAACGATCGCCGGTGGTGGTGCCAGCCGATCGCCTGCTCGTCGTAGTGCAGGACGAAGCCGTGCCGCTCCAGCCGGAAGGCCAGCTCGATGTCCTCGAAGCCGTAGACGATCGCCTCGTCGAACGGATGCTCGACGATCGCCTCGCGCTTGAGCGAGACGTTGCAGGTGTAGAAGTGCTTGAACGAGACCCGGTCCTGGCCGATCACTTGATGGTAGCGGAACTGCGGCCCGCCGTTGTCGAGCCAGTGCATGAAGTGATCGATAGTCCAGTCCGGCGGCCAGGTGACCCGCCCCACCCCCGCGTCGGTCTTCCCGGGATGCCGGCGGTGCAGCGCCACGTGCCGCTCGAGGAGGTCCGGCGCGCCGAGGATGTCGTCCTGGATGAACAGGATGATCCGGCCGCGCGCTGCCGCGACGCCGCGGTTGCGCGCCGCCGACACGCCCCGGTTCTCCTGCACGAGGTAGCGGAAGGAGAGGGGCGTCGAAGCGGC
>DATKFL010000127.1:0-2246 GCA_035511355.1 Dongiaceae bacterium | reverse complement strand
GGATATCGCGGATCGTTCCGCCGCGGGCTCGACCTCCTCGAGGGCCTCGTTTACGAGGGAAAGTCGCTCTCCGTCGCCTGCGACGGCAGACCGCAGTTCGTCGAAGCGCACGCCTCGCATCCGTCACGGAAGAACATCCGGCTCGAGCTTTTCCCGAACCCCCGGCGAGGCCCGAAGGGGTCGCCGCGGACGCGCGAAGCCCTGGAGCGTGACCGGGCGATGTTCCCGGTCGACCAGCTGCATGCGCTCCTCCGGCACAGCCGAGCCGACCACAAGCGCGAGACCATCGCGTTCGGGCGGCGCCTGAACGCCGTCATGGAGCGACTGTTCGTCGCGGTCGTGTGGAAGAACTTCATCAAGGGCCGGTCCGAGCGACGGCCCGACCCGGTCACGCCGGCGATGCGGCTCGGACTGGCGCTCGCGCCCTGGACCTGGAGGCAGGCGCTGTCACGCCGGCTGTTCCGGAAGCGCCTCCGTCTCCCACCCGTCTGGCGCGACCTCTATCAGAGAAGCTGGACGACGCCGGTGCTCCCGACCAACCTGCGCCACGATCTCCGGCACGCTGCCTGATCCGGCCTCGAACGCGACAAAGTCGGCATCAGCGAGACGATCGACGCTTCGTTTCGACCCCACGGCGCAGACTGAATCAACCACCCGAACCTCCCCCGAACTCCAAGCTGCGCACCACGATGTGTATACTCCCAGTTCCGCGCCCGGTCCTGCCGCGACGGGCCCGGGCGGACCGAACCCCTCGATGGCCATCACACCCAAACGCAGCATCGCAATCCTCGGTCTATGGCTCGCCCTCGTCGCGGCCGTGGCGTGCGGCGGCGGTGGCGGCGCCCCGGCGGAGAATGGCGCCCTCGGGGCGAACGAGGGGTATCACCATCCGATGGTCGGGCGGGCGGCCCCCGATTTCGTCGGCGAGGCGCCGGTCGGAGGGTGGCTGCCCCTGGTCAACCTGCGCGGCAAGCCGATCGCGCTCCTGATCTACAAGCCGTCGGCGCCGTTCGCGCGCGAGCTGGTGATGGCGATTGGAGCGCACCGCAATGATCCCGACCTGGTGCCGACCGTCTTTCTCGGCGTCGCGACCGACACGATGGAGAACATCAAGCGCTTCGGCGCGGAGAGCGGCGACGCCCTGCCGACGCTCCGCGACCCGGGCACCATCGCGCTCTCCTATGGCGTCGGGGAAACGCCGTCGCTCATCCTGCTCGACTCGAAGCGGTTCGTCCGGTTCCGGCTGGACGGTTTCGCCGGCGCCCGGTTCCGCGATCGGGTGGCCGCCGCGCTGGACGCGATCCGCAAGCTGCCGTCGCTCGGCTCGGGAGAGGCGCCGAACGTGGCGATCGAGTACAGCACCCGCCCGCGCGCCCCGATCGTGACCGGACGCGACCTCGACGGCCACCCGGTCGATCGGGGCGAGTCGAAAGGCCAGGTGCTGGCCCTGGTCTTCTTCGACCAGGAGTGCCCCCACTGCCAGCGCGACCTGCCGCGGCTGGCGCAGGCGGTGCGCGCGCTCCGGGGCCGCGGCGTGCGCGCCCTCGGCGTGTCGTCGCGCGATCTCGACGGCAGGATGCGCGCCTTCCTGCACGAGCACGACGTCGACTTCCCCGTCGTCATCGACCCGGAGCGGGAGAACTTCAGGCGCTTCGGATCGACCAACACGCCGGACCTCTTCATCATCGACCGCGAGGGGTACGTGCGATTCCGGGAGCACGGCGACCGGCCCGACCGCGCCGAGATCACCGCGCTGGAACTGCGGCTGGCGCTGGGCGACGACCCGAAGGCCCTCGCCGCGACCCTGCCGATGGGACGCTTCGTCGGCGACGGCGTCTGCGCCGCCTGTCACGAGCGCGAGCATCGCGACTGGCTGATGACCCCGCACAGCATCGCCTGGGACTCGCTCGCCCAGGGCGACAAGTTCCGCGACCCGGAGTGCGTCCGCTGCCACGTGACCGGCATGGGACAGCCGGGAGGCTTCGTCTCGCCGGAGACCACCCTGCAGATGGTGAACATCCAGTGCGAGGTCTGCCACGGGATGGCGGGCGGCCATGCGGCGGGCGGGCACGCGGCGGGTGGGCACGCGGCGGGCAAGGCCGTCGGCGGCGCGGCGCACGCCGGCTCGCCCGGCGTCGACCCCGACGCGATGGGCAAGGTCTGCGTCTCCTGCCATACCGGGAAGTTCGTCCTCAACTTTTCTCTCGACGAGGCGCTGCCGCTGGTCGCGCACCAGGACCACCCCG
>DATKFL010000126.1:0-8408 GCA_035511355.1 Dongiaceae bacterium | reverse complement strand
CAGGAACGCGGCGCCGATCGAGACGGCGAAGTCGAGCGGCGCCTTGAAGAAGATCCGGCCGGTCACCGATTCGAGCAGCAGGCTCGCCGGCGCCGCGAGCAGGACCGCCAGGAACCACGAGAGCCCGGCGATGATCAGGCTCTCGTACCAGATGTGCGACGCGATGACCCGCGAGGTGGCGCCGATGGCACCGAGGATGCCGATCTCGCGGGTGCGCTGCACGACCCCGAGGGTGAGCGCCGAGGTCAGCCCGATGGCGCCCACCAGCACGACGATGCCGGCCGCCATCGTCAGGACCAGCATCACGATGACGAGGTGGTCGAGGATCGCCTTCTTCTGGTCGAGCGTCCGGGTGATGCCGCCGACCTCCACCCCGGCGGCGTTGAGCGCCGTCTCGAGGCGCTCCGCGGCGGCACGCTGCGCGGCGTCGTCGTGCTCCGCGGTCACGACCCGCACGCTGCGCACCATCGCCGGGTCCTGCCCGATGGCGGCGTCCACGAGCCCGATCGGCGCGTAGACCACCGGCGCCGGGACCAGCTCGCGGACGATGCCGACGATCGGGAAGGCGAACTCGCGCTCTCCGAGGCGCATCGTGATCGTGGCGCCGACGCCGAGCGCGGGATTCTTCGCGACCGCGGTCTGGTTGACCACGGCGCCGGTCTCGCTCGCGCCCAGCCAGCGCCCCGCGACGATCTGCGGCGCCAGGATCGCCGAGTCCGGGGCGATCCCGAGGAGCGTGATCGCCGGTCCGGTGCTGCCGTCCGCGCCGACCAGATACGGTGTCGCGCCGCGCCAGTACTCCACCCGGGCCACCCCCGGGTCGGCCGCGAAGATCGGATCGAGCGTGGCTTTCGGCGCGGGCTTCGACAGCAGGACGGAGAGATCGAACCGCCGGCTGGCGAAGTCGGTCTCGACCGCGCGGGTCCAGGCGCGCGACACGTTGATCGCCGACATGAAGACCGCGCCGCCGAGGGCCAGCGTCCCGACGGTCAGCGCCAGCCGGCCGGTGCGCCGGCTGGTGGTGCGCAGAGACAACGCCAGCGGCCGCGGGATCCACGTGAAGCGGGTCAGCGCCCGTTCGATCGGGCGCGCGCCGAACGGCCGCGGCCCGAGGGTGTCGTCGAGCGCCTGGCGCACCGGGACGCGGCTGGCGCGCAGGACCGGCCCGATCGCGACCACGAGCGGCAGGAGGAGTCCCACCATCAGGACCGCGACCAGCGCCCGCGCCGGGAACGGCGTGTCGGTGATGTCGACGTTGAGCACCGACGCGGCGAACCCGGCATAGGCGCGTCCCACCATGAGCCCGGGCGGCACGCCGACGCCAAGCGCGACCACCGCGAGGATCCCGATCTGCCCGAGATAGATCCCCGCGACCTGCCGGGTCGTGGCGCCGATCGCCTTCATGATCCCGACCTGGCGCACCTGTTCGGAGACCAGCGCGTGCGCCATCCCGGCCACGAGCGCGGCGCTCAGGACCAGGCTCAGCGCGCCGAACGCGCCGAGGAGATACAGGAAAGTCGCCATCTGGTCGGCGTGCGGATGCCTGCCGAGGTTGTCGATGCCGGTGCGGACGACCTCGTGCCCGCCCGCCGCGAGCGCCGCCTTGACCCGTGCCGCGACGTCCCTGACATGCCCTTCCTCGTATGGATGATCGGCCGCGACCAGCCGGATCTGCGCCGACTCGCCGCCGAGCGCCGCGCGCAGCGCTGAATCCCGGCCGATGAACGCCGGGACGATGTGATCCATCCAGGCGGGGGCGACGCCGTCGGCGTGCGCGGTCCCGGCGAGACGGACGGTCGCCTCCTCGCCGCCGGCGCCGCGGATGGTCAGGGTGTCGCCGATCGCGAAGCCGGTCATCCCCGAAGCGCTCCGCTCGATCAGGATCTCGCCCGCCGCGGGCGGCCAGGCCCCCGCGTGTCGCGCGAAAGTGTCGACCCGGAGATCGTCGAAATCACCGATCACGTTGAGGACGATCGGCATCCAGGCGTCGGGAGCGGCGCTGCCACCGGACGCTTCGGCCCCGGTCGCCGCCGCGGCGCGCGCCGGCACCCGCACGCGCGCCAGGATCACCGGACGCGCTTCGGCGGCGGCGACCCCCGGCACGCCGCGCACGCGATCGACGACCTCGTCGGTCGCCTGATCGGTGAACAGCACCGCCGACGCCGGGTTGGTGCGGGCATACATGGTCGCGAGGAGCGGCTGCAGGATGGCGTACTTGTGCACCAGCGCGGCGACCTGGAAGACGCCGGTCGCGAGCGCCAGGACCGCCAGCGTCGTGCGCCCCGGCTGTCCGAGGAGGTCGCGCAGCACCTTGCGCCAGCGCGGGGCGATCATCCGGCGATCCGGCCGTCGGCGAGGGTCACGGTGCGGGTCGCCCCCGAGACCTCGCCGCGCTCGTGGGTGACCAGCACGACGGTGCGACCGTCGCGCGCCAGGTCGCCGAGCAGCCGGAAGATCGCCGCGCTCGTGGCGACGTCGAGGTTGCCGGTCGGCTCGTCGGCGAGCACGACCGGCGGGTCGTTCGCCAGGGCGCGGGCGATCGCGACGCGCTGCTGCTGCCCGCCCGAAAGGGTTGCCGGCAGCTTGTCGGCCTGCTCCGGCACGCCGACCCGATCGAGAAGGTCGAGGGCGCGTCGGCGGCGCTCGCGCGCCGGCGGCGTGCCGAGGAAGTCCATCGGGAGCATGACGTTCTCCGCCGCAGTCAGGGTCGGCAGGAGTTGGAAGAACTGGAAGACGATGCCGACGCTGCGCCCGCGCCAGGCGGCGAGGCGGTCATGGCTCAGCGTCTCGAGCGCGGCGCCGGCGACCGACACGGTTCCCTCGGACGGCCGATCGATGCCGGCCATGAGGTTGAGGAGGGTCGATTTCCCGCTCCCGGAGCGGCCGACGATCGCGGCGAACTCCCCCGGGGCGATCGCGAGGTCGATGTCGCGCAGCGCCGGGAACCCGCCGGCGGGGGTCTCGTAGGTGCGGCTGACGTGCGTCAGGGTGATCATGCGCCGCAGCCTAGGCGCCTCCGCCTGAACCGGCCCTGAACGCGCCGTTCAGGTGCGGTTCAGCCCCGGGTGTGCTATCACGACGCTCGAACGGAGGAGGAGTCGTGCGCATCCTGGTGGCGGAGGACGAGGCGGCGCTGCAACGCCGGCTGGCGGAGGAGTTGCGCCGCGCCGGCTATGCCGTCGACTGCGCCGCCGACGGCGAGCGCGCCGAGTTCCTCGGCCAGACCGAGACCTACGACGCGGTCGTGCTCGACCTCGGGATGCCGAAGATGGACGGGCTGTCGGTGCTGCGCCGCTGGCGCGCCGGCGGGCTCACGATGCCGGTGCTGATCCTGACCGCGCGCAGCACCTGGCACGAGAAGGTCCAGGGGATCGACGGCGGCGCCGACGACTACCTGGCCAAGCCGTTCCGGATGGAGGAGCTCCTGGCGCGGCTCCGGGCGCTCATCCGGCGGGCCGGCGGCCAGGGGGCGCCGACGCTGTGCGCCGGCGACGTCGTGCTCGACCCGCGCGCCGCGCGGGTCACCCGGGCCGGCACGACGGTGCGGCTGACCGCGCACGAGTTCCGGGTGCTGTCGTACCTGATGCACCACCGCGACCGCGTCGTCCCGCAGTCCGAGCTGGTCGATCACCTCTACGCCGAGAACGCCGACCGCGACTCCAACACCGTCGAGGTCTTCATCGCCCGGCTGCGCCGGAAACTGGGCGCGTCGTTCATCGAGACGGTGCGCGGTCTCGGCTACCGCATCGGCGGGGCCGCGTGAGGCTCTCATGAGCCGCCGGTCGCTGCGCCGGAGCCTGCTGGTCGGCGCCCTGCTCTGGACCCTCGCCATCGTCGGCGTGGTCAACGTCGTCTCGCTGGCGCTCGTGCATCACTTTCCGCGCTCCCTGGGGATCGTGCACTGGGTCCTGCTCGGCATCCTCGGCGTGGCGCTGGTCGCGGCGGCGCTGGTGCAGGTGCGCTATGGCCTCGGCCCGATCCGCGAGCTGCAGGGACGCCTCGCGGCGCTCAAGGCAGGGCGCGAGCGCCGGGTGATCGGCGACTATCCCACCGAGGTCCAGCCGCTGGTCGACGACCTGAACGCCCTGCTCGACGATCGCGAGCGGCGGGTGACGCGGGCGCACGCGAAGGCGGGCGATTTCGCGCACGCGCTCAAGACGCCGCTCGCGATTCTCGCGCAGGAGGCCGAGCGCCTCCGCGCCGAGGGTCACGGGGCGCTGGCGGCGACCGTCGACGAGCAGGTCGGCCGGATGCGTGCGCAGGTGGAGCGGCACCTGGCGCAGGCGCGCGCCGCCGCGTCGGGGACGGCGACCACGGAAAGGACGAGCCTCCTCGAATCGGTCGAAGGGCTCGCCCGCACGATGCGGCGCCTGCACGCCGGCCGCGGCGTCGCGATCGAGCTCGCCGTGGCTCCGGAGCAACGCGTGCGGGTGCCGCGCGAGGAGCTGGACGAGATGCTCGGCAACCTCCTCGACAACGCCTGCAAGTGGGCGCGTTCGACGATCCGGGTCGCCTCGCAGCCGGCGGCCGGCGGCGCCGGCTTCGTCGTCATCACCATCGACGACGACGGGCCGGGGATCCCGGCGGCGCTGCGCGACGTGGTCCTGCAACGCGGCGTGCGCGCCGACCAGGCGGCGCCGGGATCGGGGCTCGGGCTCGCCATCGTGTCGGATCTCGCGGAACTGTTCGGCGGGGGCATCGCGCTCGGGGAGTCGAGCGCGGGCGGCCTGTGCGCCCGCCTGACCCTGCCTTCCTGATCGAACTGCGACGCGCCTGCGCGGTTCTGTGATATCAAGCGGGGCGTGACTGCCGCGGTCGTCCGCCGATGATCCCCGCCCGCGCAGCGCTCGACCGGCTGCGTGAAGGCAATCTCCGCTTCGCCTCCGACCAGCGCGACACCGAAGTCCTGATCCACCAGCCGCGCCGCACCGAGCTGGCGAAGGGTCAGGAACCGTTCGCCATCGTGCTCGGCTGCTCCGACTCGCGGGTGCCGGCGGAGATCGTCTTCGATCAGGGGCTCGGGGATCTCTTCGTCATCCGGGTCGCCGGCAACATCGTCGCGCCGTCGCAGGTCGGCAGCGTCGAGTTCGCCGCCGCCCGCTTCGGCACGCGGCTGGTCGTCGTGCTGGGACATTCCGAGTGCGGCGCCATCCTGGCGACGATCGAGGAGCTGCGGCGCCCGACCGAGAACCAGTCGCCCAACCTGCGCGCCATCGTCGATCGGGTGCGTCCCGCGGTCGAGCCGCTGCTCCCCGGCCGGCGCGCCGACGAGACGGCGCTGGTGCGCGACGCGGTGCGCGCCAACATCCGCGCCTCGGTCGACGGGCTGCGCCACGGTTCGGCCATCCTCGAAGCCCTGGTGCGCGAGGAGGGGTTGCTCATCGTCGGCGCCGAGTACGGGCTCGCCTCGGGGCGCGTGACCTTCTTCGACGAGGCGCCGTCGCAGGCTCCGGCGCCGGACGCCGAGGTGGGATTCCCGCCCGAGGCGCGCTGATCGGCGCGCCCGCCGCCCTTTTCTATTTTCCCAGGTGCTTCGCGAACCAGTCGACGTTCCGCTTGATCCGATCGCGCAGGTAGGACGGCGTGTCGAGCCCGTGGAACTGGTCGGGGTAGATCACCAGCTCGGTGTCGCGGCCGAGCGTCTTGAGCGCCTGGTACATCTGCTCCGAGTTCAGGAGCGGCACGTTGAAGTCGGCCTCGCCGCACATGAACAGCGTCGGCGTCGTGATCCGGTCGGCATGCAGGAAGGCCGACGACAGGCGGATCCAGAGGTCGAGGTTCTTCCAGGGCGGGCCGAGCTCGGCGTCGTACTCGCGGATGTACTGGTCGGTGCCGTAGTCGGCGAGGAAGTTCGACGACCCGGCGCCGACGACCGCCGCCTTGAAGCGCTGGTCCTGCACGATGACGTAGTTGCTGAGGATGCCGCCGTACGACCAGCCGCTGACCGCGAGGCGCTCCGGGTCGGCGATCCCCTGCGCGATCAGGGAGTCGACCGCCGATCGCACGTCCTGCCCGTCCTTGTTCCCCCAGTCGGCGTAGATCGCCTTCGCGAAGGCCTCGCCGCGCCCGGACGAGCCGCGCGGGTTGGGGCCGACGACGACGTAGCCGTTCGCCGCGAAGACCTGCCAGTCGAAGGTGAACTCGTGCTGATACTGGCTGACCGGCCCGCCGTGGATGTCGAGGAGCACGGGGTACTTCCGGCCCGCCTTGTAATCGGCCGGCTTCACCAGGAAGCCGTGGATCTCGGTGCCGTCGTTGCTCTTGTAGCTGATCGTCCCGGTGGTCGCGAGGGCATGGGTCGCAAGCCAGTCGTCGTTCCGCTTCGAGAGCGGGCGGAGGGTCGACCCCTCGACCGCGAACACCTCGGGCGGCTCGTTCGCGGTGGTGTGCAGCACCGCAATCCGGCCGTCCTTCGACGCGACCGCTTCCATGACCGTGCGCGGCCCCGCGAGGATCCGCTCGACCCGCCCGCCCGCGGCCGGCACCCGCGCCAGGTGCACGCTGCCGTCGTCCTCGAGCAGGAACAGGATCGACCTGCCGTCGGGCGACCAGCGCGGCTTGGTCATGTTCCGGTCGAGATCGGGGACGACCAGGCGGCGCGCGCCGCCCGTGGCGGGGATCACCGCGAGGTGATAGCCGGCGTAATAGATGTCCTTGAGGGGCCCGCCCTCGAGATAGGCGATCGACGCGCCGTCGGGGCTGAAGACCGGGCGGCTCTCCCAGTCGGGCTCGGCATCGGGCACCTCGTTCACCGTCAGGCGGCGCGGCGCGGCGCCGGCCCTCGCCTCGACCAGGAACAGATCGTAGTTGTCGTCGCGGTCGGGATCGGCCGAGCGCTTCGAGACGAAGACGATCGTCTTCCCGTCGGGCGACCAGTTCGGCAGGTGCTCGTCGTACGGGCCCGAGGTGATCGCCTCGGTCCTGCGGGTGGCGATGTCGAGCAGGTACAGGTGCGAGCGCTGCGCCCCGAGATAGCCGTCGACGTCGGCCTTGAACTGGTAGCGGTCGATGACGATCGGCCGGGGCGTCGGCTCCTCGTCCTCGTCGGGATCGGCGGCACCCGCGGGCGGCTCGTCCTCCGGCTCGGGGTCGTCGGCCACCAGCACCACCCGCTTGCCGTCGGGGGAGAAGACGTAGTCGCTGACGCCGCCCGGCAGATCGGTGACCCGCTCCCCCTCGCCCCCGTCGCGGCTCATCAGCCACAGCTGCCGCTCGTCGTCCTTGTGCTCGCGGCGCGACAGGAACGCGATCCACCTGCCGTCGGGCGAGAAGGCGGGCGTGTTCTCGTTCGCCTTGCTCGAGGTGAGGCGCACGGTGCGCGCGCCGTCCCACGAGGTCATGTAAAGGTCGTCGTCGGTGGTGTCGCGCTTCGCGTCGATGCGGGTCACGGTGTAGGCGACCCAGGCGCCGTCCGGGGAGATCGCCGGCTCGCTCACGTCGACCAGCAGGTTCAGGTCGTCGATCGTGATCGGGCGCTTCGCGATGGCGGCGTCGCTCGGGGCGGCGAGGCACGGTGCCATCGCCAGCACGAGGGCGCAGAGAACGGGCGGGGCGGCGGTCCGCATGATGGTCTCCTCGGTGAGCGATACGGAGCCGGATTCTCGTACGCGGGCGCGCGTCGCCGCAAGGGGAGGCCGGGAGCCGGTCCTGGTTGCATAATGGCCGCCGCATGCGTCTCGTCCTTCTGAGCAACTCGACCAATCACGGCGGCGGCTATCTCGAGCACGCCTCGTACTCCATCCGGGCGCTGTTCGGCGGCGCGCGGCGGGTCGCCTTCGTGCCGTTCGCGATCGCCGACCAGGTCGGCTACTGGGAGCGCGCCCGCGCGGGGCTCCGCGACCTCGGCGTCGACGTGGTGCGGGTCGAGGAGGGCGCCGCGGCGGCGGCGACCATCGCCTCGGCCGACGCGATCTTCGTCGGCGGCGGCAACACCTTCCGCCTGCTCGACCGGCTGCAGAAGGCGCGCGTGGTCGAGGCGATCCGGGATCGGGTGCGCCAGGGGATACCGTACCTCGGCTCGAGCGCCGGGACGGTGATCACCGCGCCGACCCTGCAGACGACCAACGACATGCCGATCGTGCGGCCGGGATCGTTCCGTTCGCTCGGGCTCGTGCCGTTCCAGATCAACTGCCACTACCTCGACGCCGATCCCGGCTCGACCCACATGGGGGAGACGCGCGAGGATCGGTTGATGGAGTACCACGAGGAGAACCAGGCGCCGGTCGTCGGCCTGCGCGAGGGATCCTGGCTCGAGGTCGAATCGCCCGGCCCGCGCGCCACCGCGAGCGTCACGCTGTGCGGCCCGAAGACCGCGCGCCTGTTCCGTCGCGGGGTCGAGCCGGTCGAGATCCCGCCCGGGGTGGTGCCCTATTCGCTGTTGAAACCGTAGTCCATCCGGCGCCCCGCCC
>DATKFL010000125.1:0-6269 GCA_035511355.1 Dongiaceae bacterium | reverse complement strand
GCCCCGCGGTCGCCTCCCGGCGGGTGTCGTTCCGCCTGCACGGCGGGTCCCTCGGCCGGCTCAAGTACACCTGGCGGGTCGACCGGGTGATCGCGGTCTCGGAGGCGATCCGGCGCGGCCTCATTGCCAGCGGGTTGCCGCCCGGGAAGGTGGTCACCGTGCACTCCGGGATCGACGCGGCGCGCTTCGCGCGCGGCGATGGCGCTCGTTTCCGCGCCGGACTCGCCGCGGGCGGCTGGCCCGCCGACGCGCCGCTGGTCGGGACCGCAGGGCACCTCGCCGCACACAAGGGAATCGACTTGTTCATCGACGCGGCGGCGCTCGTGGCGCCGCAGCACCCGGAGGCGCGCTTTCTCGTCGTCGGCACGGGCGAAGAGGAGGCGGCGCTGCGCCGCCGCGCCGCCGAGCGGGGTCTCGGTGACCGCCTGCGATTCTCCGGATTCCGCGACGACATGCCGGACGTTTTCGCCGGCCTCGACCTCTTCGTCCTGGCCTCCACCTCGGGGGAGGGATCCCCGGCCGTCGTGAAAGAGGCGATGGCCGCCGGCGCCGCGGTCGTCGCCAGCGCGCTTGACGGCGTCGAGGAGATTGTCGAAGATGCCCGGCACGGCCTCCTGGTCCAGCCCGGCAGCGCCGCCGTGCTGGCGGCCGCCATCCGGACCCTCCTCGAGGACCCGGCCCTGGCGTCGAGACTGCGCGCCGCCGCGCGCCTCAGGGCCGCCGAATTCGGCATCGATGCCATGGTCGAGCGGACCGAAGTGGTTTACGCTGCGCTCGGGGAGTCGGGATGAAACATCTCAAGCTCAACAAGTACTACATGGATCTCCCGGAGGACGGTCTCTGGACCCGGATGCAGAACCGGCTGACCCGCCGGCCGGTGCCCGATTTTCCGCGCACGCTGCAGATCCAGACCTTCACCGGTTGCAACGCCGACTGCATCTTCTGCCCGTACGGCGAGACCTATACGACCCAACCCAGGGGCCGGATGACCGCCGACCTCTATCGCCGGGTCGTCGACGAGGCGGCGCGGCACAAGGTGCGGCGGATCAGCCCGTACCTCATGAACGAGCCGCTGATGGACAAGGACCTCCTCGACAAGGTGCGCTACATCAACGAGCGGATCCCCGACGCCAAGGTCGTGGTCACCTCCAACGGCCATTTCCTGACTCCCGAGATGACCGACCGGATCCTCGCGATGGGGGAGGGCATCCACAAGCTGTACATCTCGTTCCAGGGGATCGACAAGGACTCGTACGAGAAGACCATGCGCGGCAACATGGACTTCGACCGCACGATGCAGAACGTGAACCACTTCGTCGACACCCAACGCGCGCGCGGACTGACCCGGCCGGAGCTCTGGATCACCATGGTCGACACCGAGGTGATCGACGCGAAGAAGGCGGTTGCCTACTGGCGTGGGCGCGGGGTCGCGGCGAAGTACACCACCCTCGAGAACCGCGGCGGGAACATCAAGGACGCCGACTCGTTCAGCCACTCGCACGCCATGACCTACTTTTCGACCTGCACGCGGCTGTTCAAGCAGGCCTACATCATGTTCAACGGCGACATGGTGCTCTGCTGCGTGGACTACAGTCGCAAGGAAGTGCTCGGCAACATCACCGACAGCAGCATCGAGGCGGTCTGGAACGGCGAGCGCGCCAGGGAGATCCGGCGCCGCTTCCTGGCGCACGAATTCGATCGCCTGCCGCTGTGCGGCGATTGCCGCATCGACGAGGTGCGCGAGGTGTCGATCGACGCCCGCGGCCGTGAGACCGTGACCGAGTCGCTCGACGACTGACCCGCCTCCGCGCCCCGACGCTCACTCTTCGAAAAGCCCCCGCTGCGCCGGGCGGGCCGGCCCGCGTGACCGCGCGTGCCGATCGAGCCGCTTGTGGGTCCGCACGAGGGTCCCGGGGGCGTCGACCCGCGACTGGGTTGCCATCGCCTTGAGCATCAAGGCGTTGGCCGGCGCCTGCCCGCGGTAATGGTTGTTGGCGATGATGAAAACCTCCTCGGCGCGGTCGGCCAGCCTGGCGGCGCGCTCCACCCACGGGCGGAGCTCCTCCTCGGAATACAGGTAGTCGTAGCGCGCCCAGGCGGGCCCCTCCTTCCTGAACCAGTTCTCGGCGTTCCGCCCGTGCAGCCGGACGTAGGCGACGTTCGAGGTGACATGACCGGTGGGGCGCAGCGCGCCCTTGAGCGCCGGCTGATCCACGTTGCAGAACCCGATCCCGATCCCATGGAGGAAGCGCAACGCCTCCTCGTGGTCCCAGGAGCGGTGCCGGAATTCGGCGACCAGGGGAAGGCCCTGGAGGCCGCGGGCGAGCTGCTCGAGATGCCGGCGCGCCGCAGGCTCGTCGTGCAGGCGCTGCGGGAACTGGGCGAGGACCGCCCCGAGCCGGCCGCTGTCGAGGAGAGGCCCGATCCCCTCACGGTAGCGCGCCGACTCCTCACGGAGGGCGCCCTGATCCTCCGGGGAATGCCCGGATGCTCCGCCAGGGTGGGCCGGTTCCGGATGGGTCATTCCGCGGAACAGCTTGGCGGTGAGGCGGAATTCGGGGTGTTCCTGGAGCCGCCGGACCCATCCCCGGCAGGCAGCCTGGTCGGGCTGTCGATAGAAAGTGACGTTGATTTCGACCACATCGAGGAAATCGGCCAGGAACGCCAGCCGATCGAAGCCCTTCGGCTGGGCATCTGGGTAGACGACCCCCTCCCAGTCGGGATAATCCCACCCGGCGACCCCGAAACGGAGCATGCCGCCTCCGAAACCGGCTCTCATTGTAGGCACTCAGCCGGAACCCGTCTATCGGCGCGGGTTTCCGGCCGATCCGCCGTGATTGCTTCGAAGCGCCGAGACTGCTACAATAGCGCCTGTTCACCAGGCCCGGAAGGCCCCGCAGGCGCGGGGTCCCGCCCTGCGGGAGGCACTCGGTGCAATTCAAGATCGGCGACAAGGTCGTCTACCCCAACCACGGCCTCGGAATCATCGAAACCATTGAAAAACGGTCGATTGGCGAGCGGGACGAGGAGTTCCTGCGCCTCCGGATCGTCGGCAATGACAGCACGGTCATGGTTCCACGGAACAACACCGCCAACGTCGGTCTTCGCCCCATCGTGTCGCGCAAGGAGATCGAGCTGGTGTTCGACGTGCTGAAAGACAACAAGATCCGGGTCTACGACGACTGGAAGGGGCGCTTCCAGGAGAACTCCGACAAGATGCGGACGGGGTCGATCACCGAAGTGGCGCTGGTCTTCAAGAGCCTGACCCACCTGTCGATGCAGAAGAACCTGTCGTACCGGGAGCGGCGCATGCTGGACCGGGCGCGCTACCTCATCGTCAGCGAGATCGCCGAGGTCGAGCGGATGAAGACGGAGGAGGTCGAGGTGAAGATCGACCGCGCCGTCGCCGCCGCCTCCAAGACCGTGGCCGCCGCTTCCAAGCCCGCCGCCGCCCGCGACCGCTGACGTCCCGCGCCGGCATCCGGCGCCCGGCGGCACGTCGATGGAACGAGAACTCCTGAGACGGGTCGTCGACGCGATGGCCGGGCGGCTGCCCGACCAGGAAGTCCAGCGGGTCGCTTTTCTCGGGCATTCCCGCTATCTCATCCGCTTCGTCGGCCCCGAACGACTCAACCTCCTTGTTTCGGTGCGCCCGGAATTGCCCCGGGTCTACCTCGCCAGCCTCCGCGGCCCGCGGCGCGAGCCCCCGCCCGACGCCTTCGCGGCGCTTCTCGACCGCGACCTGGCGGGGGCGCGCCTTGTGAGCCTGGAAGCGCCGGGAGGGGATCGGGTCGTGCGGCTCGTCTTTGCTCCTCCGGGAGGCCGGCCCCCCGAGGCGGGCCGGCAGCTTCTGCTCGAACTGTTCGGCCGGCGGGCCAACGCCCTGCTCCTCGACCCGGCCGGCGGGATTCTCGGCGCGGCGCGTGAGCTGGCCGGAGGTCCGCGCGAGCTGGCGATCGGAGGGACCTACCAACCGCCGCCGCGCCGCGCGGAGGCAAGCGACCGGCCCGATCAGGGCGACCTCGCAGCCGACGGCGGCGGTGCCACCGTTCTCTCTCCACGCCCGCTGGCCGACTACCGCGAAGGGGACCGGCCCGAGCCGGACCATTTCCGGATCCTCCCCGGCCGGATCGGGCCCGGCGATCGACGCGCGGGGGTCGGGGCGACGGAGTGGCATCCCAGCGTGTCGGAGGCGGTGGAAGCGGCCACGACCCTCCTCGAGCGGCTGATCGACTTCGACGCGGAGCGCGAGGGGTTGACGCTCCTGGCGCGCCGCGAGGGGGAGCGGCTCGATCGGCTCGACCGCAACCTGGCGCATGACCTCGAGCGGGCGGCCGGCGCCGACCGGCACCGACGCTATGGCGAGGCGCTCCTCGCGGGATTGCGGGATGCGCGGGTCGCCGGGCCGATCGCCGACGTTCCCGACCCGATGTCGATCGAGGGGGCGCGACTCGAGGTGCCGATCGACCCGGCTCTGACGCTGCAATCGAACGCCGAACGGCACTTCGCGCTCTGGAAAAAAGGGAAACGGGGCGAAGCCGCCATCGCGGTCCGCCGCGCGGCCGCATCGGCGCGCCGCGCCGCCTGGAGCGGCATCGAAGCGGCGGCACGGGCCGCCACCGACGCCTCGGAGCTCGAGTCCGCGCGCGCGGGCATGGCGGCTCTCGGTCTCGTGCATGCCGCGCCCCGGCCGGCGCGCGCCGCCCGACCCTCGCGACCGGAACCACCGGCCCGCGTCCGCCGGCACGTGACCCGCGACGGCTTCGTGATTCTCGTAGGGCGGAGCGGCGCCGAGAACGACACCCTGACCTTCAAGGTGGCCGCGCCCGAGGACTTCTGGCTGCACGCCGCGGGCTTCGCCGGAGCGCACGTCGTGGTGCGGAATCCCGCGCGGCTGCCGGCCCTCCCCGAAGGGGTGCTCCGGATCGCGGCGGCGATCGCCGCCTGGTACAGCGACGCCCGCGCCGACGCCCACGTCGAGGTGCACTGGACCCAGCGCAAGCAGGTGCGCAAGCGCAAGGGAGCGCCCCCGGGGCAGGTCCTCCTGAAGCGATCGAAGTCGATCCGGATCGAGCCCCGTCTTCCGGATCGCCCGCTCGAGGAACCGTGACCTATCGGGTCGCGGCCAGCGCTCGTTGCAGGACAGCTAGACGAACCGGCCGTCGCGCAGCCCCTCCAGACTCAGCCGGCCATCATGCAGCGCCGTGGCGACGAGCGCGCCGTCGAAGCCGGCGTCGCGCAGCGTCCTCAGGTCGTCGAGCGTCGCAATGCCGCCGCCCGCGATCATCGGTATCCCGGGAGCCGCCCGGCGGAGGCGACCGAGTCGTTCCACCGGCAGCCCCGATCCCGTCCCGATCCCGTCGATCAGCACCACGACCGCCCCCGCGACCCCCGCCGTCACGGCGCGCTCGAGGAGCCCGATCTCGCCCAGCGCCCGGACCGCCGGCGACTCCGCCAGGAGGCCGCCGGCGACGAGGTCGATCCCGACCCAGGGGTGGCAGGACGGCGCCGCTCGGAGGCCCTCGGGGTGGCGCAGGGTCTCGCTCGCCAGGATGGGTGTCGGGCTCCCGGAAGTTCCGACCGCCTCGACGCCGGTGAAGCCGCCGTCCCAGAGGAGGCGCGCCCGCGGTGCCGCCACGCACACCGCGCCCAGCGACGCATCGTTGTCGCCGGTGCCGGCGATCCGATCGAGGTCGGCGACGTAGAGGAGTCCGGGACCGAGCAGCCGGTCGTAGAGCGCGGCGAGCTGCGCCGGATCGTCGATGGTTCGCCGCGCGCCGCCGCCCAGGCGGCTCGACAGGCTGCGGTAGAGGCGGCGATCGCCGCCGCGCGCGTGCACCGCGCGGCCACCCTTCAGATCAATCACCGGCACGAGTCGCAGCGGGCATTCTCCCGCGCCGAGCGGCCACGTTGACGACCGATCGGGCGGTCGCTACTCTACGCCCCTCGCAACCCCGGAGGCCCCTTGCGCATCGTCGTGCACGAGCACTTCAGCAGCCGTCCGCGCGGCGCCGCCCCCGAGGATCTGCGCCGCGCCGGCCGGGCGATGCGCGACGCGATCGCCGCCGACCTGCGGGCCTTGCCGGGGGTCGAGGTCAGGGTGCCGCGTCTGCCGCGCGCCGCGCACCGGTCGCGTGCGGCGCTCGGGAGGGCCGTGGAACGAGCGCTCCTCGCCGCCGATGCCGCCTTCTTCATCGCGCCCGAGACCGACGGCATCTTGAAGGACCTGGTGGCGCCGCCCCGACCCGGGCGAACCATGCTGGTCTCCG
>DATKFL010000124.1:0-12545 GCA_035511355.1 Dongiaceae bacterium | reverse complement strand
CCCGGTCTTCCGGACGCTCGCGCCCGGCCCCGGCTCGATCGCCACGACGCCCGGGCGGGCGGAGCGCAAGGTGAAGTCGACCGCCGATCTCGGCTACCTGCACTGCGGCCCCGCCGGCGCCGGGCACTTCGTGAAGATGATCCACAACGGCATCGAGTACGGCCTGATGCAGGCCTACGCCGAGGGGTTCGACATCATGAAATCGGCGGCGGCGGAGACGGTGCCGGCGGCGCAACGCTTCGATCTCGACCTCGCGGCGATCGCCGAGCTCTGGCGGCGCGGCAGCGTCGTCTCGTCGTGGCTTCTCGACCTGACGGCGCAGGCGCTCGCCGAGTCCCCCGCCCTGAAGGAATACGAAGGGGTGGTGCAGGACTCGGGCGAAGGGCGCTGGACCGTGCAGACCGCGATCGAGGAGGCGGTGCCGGCCGACGTCCTGTCGGCGGCGCTGTACGCCCGCTTCCGATCGCGCCAGGAGCACACCTTCGCCGAGAAGATCCTCTCGGCGATGCGCATGAAGTTCGGCGGGCACCAGGAGCCGGGGGCGCGCAAGTGAGCCCCGTCGCCGGCGCCCCCGTCCCGGCCGCGGCCGACGAGAAGACCGCCAGCCGGGAGCGGCCCGGCGATCCCTGCGTCTTCGTCATCTTCGGCGCCTCGGGCGACCTGGTCCGCCGGAAACTGATCCCGTCGCTCTACAACCTCGACGAGGACGGCCTCCTGCCGAAGGAGTTCTGCATCCTCGGCGTCGCGCGGGAGGAGATCGACACGCCGGCGTTCCGCGAACGGATCGTCGAGTCGCTCGGCGAGCACGCCACCCGACCCATCGACCAGAAACGGCGCGACCACCTCGTGGCGCGCGCCGAGTTCCTGTGCGGCGACTACGCCGACCCTGGGACCTACAAGGCGATGCGCGATCGCCTGGCGGCGATCGACCAGAAATACAAGACCGGGGGCAACTACCTCTACTACCTGGCCACGCCGCCCTCCCTGTTCGCGCCGATCGGGCACGCCCTGGGCGCCGCGGGCCTCGCCACCGAGGAGGGCGGCCGCTGGCGGCGGCTCATCGTCGAGAAGCCGTTCGGCGAGGACGTCGAATCGGCGCGCCTGCTCAACACCGAGCTCCGGCGCGATTTCACCGAGAGCCAGATCTACCGCATCGATCACTACCTCGGGAAGGAAACCGTCCAGAACATCATGGTCTTCCGGTTCGCGAACGGGATCTTCGAGCCGGTCTGGAACCGCCGCTACATCGACCACGTGCAGATCACCGTGGCCGAGTCGGAGGGGGTCGGCAAGCGCGGCCGCTACTACGACACCGCCGGCGCGATGCGCGACATGGTGCCGAACCATCTCGTCCAGTTGCTGTCGTTCATCGCGATGGAGCCGCCGATCTCGTTCGAAGCGGGGGCGGTGCGCGACGAGAAGGCCAAGGTCCTGCACGCGGTCGCGCCGATGACCCCCGAAGAGGTGCTGCGGCGCACGGTGCGCGGCCAGTACGGGCCCGGCAAGGACGACGGCAAGGCCGCTCCCGGCTACCGCCAGGAGGAGAACGTCGCGCCGAAGTCGAACATCGAGACCTACGTGGCGATGAAACTGTTCATCGACAACTGGCGCTGGGCCGGCGTGCCGTTCTATCTCCGCACCGGCAAGGCGCTCGCGCGCCGGTTCACCGAGATCGTCATCCAGTTCCACCGCGCGCCGTTCGTGCCGTTCCGCGACACGCCGGTCGAGAGCCTGCGGGCCAACCAGCTGGTGCTGAACATCCAGCCGGGCGAGGGGATCTCGCTGCGCTTCCAGGCGAAGGTGCCGGGACCGGTGGTGCGGATGGGGGAAGTGGAGATGGACTTCAAGTATTCGGATCACTTCGGGGCCGAGCCGTCGACCGGGTACGAGACCCTCCTGCACGACTGCATGCTGGCCGACGCGACCCTGTTCCAGCGCGACGACATGGTCGAGGCCGGCTGGCGCATCGTGCAGCCGATCCTCGACGTCTGGAAGGCGCTGCCGGCGCGATCGTTCCCGAACTATCCCTTCGGCAGCCTCGGGCCGAAGGAGGCCGACGAACTGATGGGGCGCGACAACCGCCAGTGGAGGGTCGCGGCCGGCGAGGGCCGATGATCCTCGCCGGCGACATCGGCGGCACCAAGACCCGGCTGGCGCTGTACCGGGCCGGTGCCTCGGCGGCCTCCGCCCCGGTCGCCGTTCCCGGCTCCGAGCGGACCTTCCCGAGTCGCGAGCACGGCTCCCTCGAAGCGATCGTCACCCTCTTCCGACGCGAGCATCCCGACCCGATCGACGCGGCCTCGTTCGGCGTCGCCGGGCCGGTGCGCGACGGACGGTCCGAGACGACCAACCTCCCCTGGGTGATCGAGACGGCGGCCCTGGCGACGCTCCTGGAACTGCCGGCCGCACGGGTGGGACTTCTCAACGATCTCGAAGCCAGCGCCTGGGGGCTCGCGGCGCTCGGATCGGACGACCTGCTCACCCTGGCCCCGGGGTCTCCCGGCGCGCGCGGCAATTCCGCTATGATTGCCGCCGGGACCGGTCTCGGCGAGGCCGGTCTTTTCTGGGATGGCCGCCGCCACCGGCCGTTCGCGACCGAGGGCGGGCATGCCGAGTTCGCTCCCCGCACGCCGTTGCAGGACGCGCTGGCCGGGTGGCTGCGCGGGCGTTTCGGACGGGTCTCGTGGGAACGGGTGGTGTCGGGGCCGGGCCTGGTGAACCTGCACGCCTTCCTCTGCGACACGCGGCGCACGCCGGCGCCGGCGTGGCTCGAGGAGGAGATGCGGGCGGGCGACCCGGCCGCGGCGATTTCGGAAGCGGCGCTCGCGGGGCGCGACCCCCTGGCGTCGGAGGCGCTCGATCTCTTCGTCGCGCTGTACGGCGCGGAGGCGGGTGATCTGGCTCTCAAGATGATGGCGACCGGGGGCGTCTACATCGGCGGCGGGATCGCGCCGCGCATCAAGGACCGCCTCGCGGCCGGCGGCTTCATCGCCGCGTTCGAGGCGAAGGGGCGGATGCGGGCGCTCATGGAAACGATGCCGGTGCACGTCGTCCTGAACGACCGGGCGGCGCTGCTCGGCGCCGCGCGGCACGCGGCGCGCGACTGACCGGGACGGGAGCGACGATGGGAAGCCTCGGGGAACTGATCGCGGCCGCCGGGAAGGGCGACAAGACCCCCGCGGCCGTCGTCGACCTCCTCGACCGGATCGCCGAGGCCGGCCGCAAGGTGGCCCGCGAGGTGCGGCGCGCCGCCCTGACAGGTACGACCGGCTACGCCGGCGGCACCAACCTCACCGGCGACCGGCAGAAGAAGCTCGACGTCATCGGCAACGGCATCGTCCTCGAGGCGCTCGAGGCGTCGCGCCTGGTTGCCGCGATCGTCTCGGAAGAGGACGAGAAGCCGGTGGTCACGAAGACCCCCGATGCGGCTTACGTCGTCTGCACCGATCCGATCGACGGGTCGTCGAACACCGACGTCGACGGCCCGCTCGGCACGATCTTCTCGATCGCGCCGCGCCCGGCCGGGGGCGGTCTGCCGCAGGGGCGCGACCTGGTCGCGGCGGGGTACGTCCTGTACGGCCCGAGCACCCTGATGGCGGTGGCGGCACAAGGCCTTCCGGCGCGCGCCTTCACGCTCGACGAGGAGCGCGGCGCCTGGGTCGGATCGCATCCGCGGCTCGCCTGCCCCGAGCGTGGCCGGACGTTCAGCGCCAACCTCGGCCGGCAGCGCGAGTGGCATCCGAACCTGCGCGCCTATCTCGACTGGCTGACGGCGGACGACAAGGCCACGAACCGCCCCTACTCCCTGCGCTACATCGGCGCGCTGGTCGCGGACCTGCATCGCTGCCTCATCGAAGGGGGGATCTACTTCTACCCCGGCGACCCGAAGCATCCCGACGGCAAGCTGCGCCTGCTGTACGAGTGCGCTCCCCTGGCGTTCCTGACCGAGTCGGCCGGCGGTCGCTGCAGCGACGGGACCCGGCGCGTGCTCGAGGTCGAGGCGACGACCGCGCACCAGCGCTGCCCCCTGGTCATCGGCAGCGCCGCGGAGGTCGCGATCTGCGAACAGTTCATGAAGACCGGCAGGCCTCGAGAGGAGAACCGAGCGTGATGGCGACCGAACGCGTGCGTGAAATCCTGTCCTGGTACGGCAGCGACAACCCCGGGACGCTGACCAACATCGCGCGGCTGCTGAATCACGGCCGCCTGGGCGGGACCGGCAAGCTGGTCATCCTGCCGGTCGATCAGGGGTTCGAGCACGGGCCGGCGCGCTCCTTCGCCTCGAATCCACCCGGGTACGATCCGCGCTATCACTACGCGCTGGCGATCGAGGCCGGCTGCAACGCCTACGCCGCGCCGCTCGGCTTCATCGAGGCGGGGGCGCGCGACTTCGCCGGGCAGATCCCGCTCATCCTGAAGGTCAACAACAAGGACTCGCTGCTCGAAGAAAAAGACCCGACCCAGGCATGGACCGGGTCGGTCGCCGACGCCCTCCGGCTCGGCTGCAGCGCCGTCGGGTTCACCATCTACCCCGGCTCGTCGGAGCGCTTCGAGATGTACGAGCGGATCCGCGCGCTCGCGGAGGAGGCGAAGTCGCACGGGCTGGCGGTCGTCGTCTGGTCGTACCCGCGCGGCTCGGGGCTCGACAAGGCGGGCGAGACGGCGGTCGACGTCTGCGGTTACGCGGCGCAGATCGCGGCGCAGCTGGGCGCGCACATCATCAAGGTGAAGCTCCCCTCGAACCACGTCGCGCAGGAGGCGGCGCGCAAGGTGTACGAGAAGGAGAAGATCCCGATCGACACCCTGGCCGACCGGGTGCGGCACATCGTGCAGTGCGCCTTCGCGGGGCGGCGCATCCTGATCTTCTCCGGCGGTCCGGCCGAGACCGAGGAGAAGATCCTGAGCGAGGTGACCGGGATTCGCGACGGCGGCGGGTTCGGCTCGATCATCGGGCGGAACTCCTTCCAGCGGAAGAAGGCCGACGCGCTGCGGCTGCTCGACGCCATCATGAAGATCTACGCGGAGCCGGTCTGAGCGCCCGCGCGGAGCGGCGCATCCTGGAGAACCCCGCGGCGCTCGCCGCGGAGGCGGCGGAGTGCTTCGCCCTGGTCGCCGCCGACGCCATCGCCCGGCGCGGCCGCTTCACGGTGGCGCTCGCCGGCGGCAGGACGCCGCGCGCCCTGTACGAGCTCCTGGCCCTGAACGAGGCCGAGGGGAAGAGCGGGTTCGACTGGCGGCTGACGCACGTCTTCTTCTCGGACGAGCGCCAGGTGACCCCCGATCACGAGGACAGCAACTGTCGCATGGCGTCGGAGTCGCTCCTGACGCGCGTGCCGGTGCCTTCCGAGCAGGTGCATCGGGTGCGCGGCGAGAACCCCGACCCCGACCGCGCCGCGGAGGAGTACGAAGGGATCCTGACCGGGGTGTTCGGCCTGCGGCGCGGCGAGCGGCCGCGGTTCGACCTGATCCTCCTCGGGATGGGAGCCGATGGGCACACCGCGTCGCTCTTCCCCGGATCGGAGGCGCTGCAGGTCGCCGACCGGCTGGCGGTCGCGGTGCGCGTCCCCCTCCCGGGGCACGATCGGGTGACCCTGACGCTTCCGGTCCTGAACGAAGCCGCCGGCGTGATCGTGATGGCCGCCGGCGCGGAGAAGGCCAGCGCGGTGGCGCGGGTCGCCGCCGGCGATCCGCTTCCGGCCGGCCTCGTCCGGCCGCGCAACGGCGACCTCCTCTGGCTCATCGACCGCGACGCGTCGGTGCGCCTGCCTCTCCCGGGAGCGCGCAACGCCTCATGAGCGCGGCCGCAATCCCCGGCGGCATTCCCGACTCCGCCACCGGGCGCGAGCGGGCGATGTACGCCGCCGCCGACGCGTACCTTGCCGAGCTGTTCCGCTGGCACCCGACCGCCGCCACCGCCGCCGGGTATCACCGGCACGACGACACGCTCGACGACTGGAGCGCCGCCGGCGTCCGGGCGCGCGGCGAGTTCCTGCGCCGGCACCGGGCGGCGCTGGCGCCGTTCGAGGCCGGGACGCTCAGCCCCGGCGGGCGCGTCGACCTGCGTCTCGTGCTCGACGACATCGAGGGCGCGCGGTTCGCCATCGACACGCTGCGCCCGCACGAGCGCGACCCGCAGTTCCATGTCGACCTCCTGGGGAACGCGCTTCTCTACCTGACCCTGCTCGAGCCCGAAGCGCCCGCCTGGCCGGAGCGGCTCGACGCGCTCGCCGGACGGCTCGAGGCGGTGCCCGGTTTCCTCGCGAACGCGCGCGCCGTCCTCGGCGAGCCGTCCCGGGTCGTGGCGGAGATGGTCCTCAAGACCAACGCCGGCAACCTGCGCTTCGTCGAGACCGATCTGCCGCCCCTGTTCGCGCGCGCCCCGGTCGCGGCGGCGCGTCTCGAGCGGGCGCGCGCCGGCGCCGCGGCGGCGCTCCGGGAATTCCAGGGGTGGCTCGAGACGACGCTCCTGCCGCGCGCCACCGGCGACTGGCGGCTCGGCGGCGAACGCTTCGGCGCGAAGCTCCGGCTCACCCTGCAGTCGTCCATCGACACCGACACCATCGTCACCCGGGCCCTGGCCGCCATCGACGAGGTCCGCACCCGGATGATGGCGATCGCCGATCCGCTGCACCGGCGACTGCTCGCCGATCACGACCACGGCGGCACCGGCGAGGAGCGGATCAACGCGGTGGTCGGCTGCGTCGTGAACGCCGTCTCCGAGCGCCACCCGACGCGCGACACGCTGTTCGCCTACGTGCGGTCGGCGGTCGAGCGGATCAAGACCCACATCCGCGACCGCGACCTCGTGACCCTTCCGCCCGACGACGACAACTTCGTCCTCGAGGCGACTCCGGGGTTCCTCGACGGGATGGCGGTCGCGTTCTTCAACCCGCCGCCGACCCTCGAGCCGGGACTCAAGAAGTCGTTCTGGATCTCGTCGCTGCCGCGCGGCGGCTCGCCCGAGGCCGACCGCGCCCTCGAGACCTCGTTCCTGCGGGAGTACAACGACTACGCGCTGCAGGGCCTCGCCATCCACGAGGCCTTCCCCGGGCACTACGTGCAGTACTGGCACGCGCTCCGGAGCCCGTACGCGACGGTCTACAAGAAGGTCTTCTCGTCGGGGACCTTCGCCGAGGGGTGGGCGGTCCTCGCCGAGGAGCTGATGTACCAGAACGGCTACGCCGCCGACGAGCCGGAGAACCTCCTCATCCACCTCAAGCACGGGCTCCGGGCGCCGATGAACGCGCTCCTCGACGCGCGGCTGCACACGTCGTCCGAGCCGGAAGCCGAGCTCGACCGCTGGGCGCTCGATCTCCTGCAGCGGATCGGCTTCCAGGAGGAGGCCGAGGCGCGCGGCAAGCTGCGCCGCGCCAAGGTGACCTCGACGCAGCTCTCGACCTATTTCGTCGGGCACCTCGAGATGAAAAGCCTTCTCGAGGCGGCGCGTCGCGCGGAGGGCCCCGCGTTCCGCTTGCGAGCGTTCACCGACCGCCTCCTGGCCTGCGGGACGATTCCGCCGCGCGACGCGCGCACGCTCCTCGGGTTGCCGCCGGCGTGACCCGCGGGCACCGGATACGCGCCGCGGGGCGTGCTACGATCTCCGCCTTGCCGCGCCGGTCGTGCCTTTCCGGCGCGGCGTACCCGGAGGATCGCTCGATGAACCGCCGCCCCCCGACCCACCCACGCCTCTCCCTGTCGCTTCTGCTCGCCGCCGCGCTCGCCGCCCCCGCGGCGGCGGCACCGAAACCCGACGCGATCCCCGAGGCGGCGCTCTTACCGGGACCTTCGGCGCTCCTGGCCGCAGTGCCGGCGCTCACGGCGATCCCGCGCGTCGAGGAGTGCGAGATCGCCGACCTGCGTCGCTCGATCGATCGCGAGGTCGACTCCGCCCTCGCCCGCCAGGCAGCCGACGACGGCGCCGCCGCGACGCCCGCCGGCGCCGCGACGCCGGCCGCGAAGCGGGTCCTCGACGCCGCCGCGTCGCTCGAAGGGGACTGCCTCGACGCCCTCGACATGGACGCGACGATGCGCCGCACGGTCGACCCCGAGCTGGACGGACTGCGCGCCGATCTCCGGCGCGTCTCGGAGGATTTCCGGTCCGCCCTGGCCGCCTGTCCTTCGGACCCCGAGGGCGGCAAGTCCGCCGGCTGCACGCGCGCGCTGTACGCGCGCGCCAACGTGCGCGGGTTCGGCGCGGCGAACGTGCATCTCAAGACCGCGGACGAGGCCTTCGCCGAGGGGGTGCGGCGCGCCACCGCCTGCCTCGAAAAACGCGAGCGGCTGGTCCGGGACGGCATGGCGGCCGGGATCACCGGCCCCGGGGTCAGGACCGTGCTCGCGCCCCTGGCCCGCGCCTGGGCGGTGCCGCCCCTGGTCGCGGAGCGCTACACCGCGATCTGCCGCAGCGTGAAGGAAGCGCTGCAGTCCGACATCCCGAAGCCGCGCTGATCACGGCGCCGAGGTGCCCATGAAGAAGCGCACTCCCTTCCCGCCCGTCTTCTGGATTGCCAACCTGATCGAGGTGCTGGAGCGCTTCGCCTACTACGGCATCTATTTCGGGTTCGGCATCTACCTGACGAGCCTCGGCTTCTCGCGCGAGGACCTCGGGATCATCCAGACGATCTTCCTGCTGCTCTCGTACATGATCCCGGTCGTCTCCGGCTCGTTCGCCGATCGGTACGGGTTCAAGAAGGTGCTCCTGGTCGCGTACCTGGCCTACCTGCCGGCGATTCTCCTCCTGATCTTCACCAAGACCTTCTCGGGAATCGCGCTGACCATGCTGACCATCGGCTTCGCGGCGGGCATCTTCAAGCCGCTCATCGCCGGCACGGTGCGGGTCACTTCCGACGCCAGCAACAAGACGCTCGCCTTCGGGATCTTCTACGCCATGGTCAACATCGGCGGCTCGTTCGGGCCGATCGTGATGGGGCGGCTCCGGGCGATCTCCTGGAACTACGCGTTCGGCGCGGCGGCGATCACCATCGGCGTCATGTTCTTCGTGACCCTCTTCTTCTACAAGGAGCCGCCGCGCGAGGAGACCGGCGAGACCCTGGGTCAGCGGCTGGTGGGGATCTACACGGCGCTCTCGGACCTGCGATTCCTGACTTTCCTGATCCTCCTCGGCGTCTTCTTCTGGGTGCCGTTCTGGGGCTTCTTCAACCTGTGCGCGCTCTACGTCGACAGCAACCTCGACACCGCGCGCCTCTACCAGGAGATGGCGGGGGTGTTCGGCACCGGCATCGCCGGCTTCTTCGCGCACCAGGACGAAAAGGGCGTGACCCGCATCCTGGGCGAGACCATCTCGCACACCGGCTGGTGGATCATGGCGTTGCAGATCGCGATTTCCCGCATCGCCGAGCGCTACCGCGCCATCCCCTCCTTCATGGTCGGCCTGGGGATCTCCGCCGTCGGGCTGGTCACCATCGGCTTCGCGCGGGTCGTCGACCCTGCGCTGGTCTTTCCGGGCATCGGACTGTTCGCCATCGGCGAGATGGTCTGCTCGCCGCGCATCCAGGAGTACATCACCTGGATCGCCCCCAAGGAGAAGGCCGGCCTTTACATGGGCTCGAACTTCCTCGGGACGGCGATCGGCGCCTTCAGCGGCGTCGTCTTCACCTCGCTCTACGGCCAGTACCACGCCGCCGGGGTGCCGGAGAGGATCTGGTACGTCATGGGCGGGCAGATGGCGGTGGCCGTCCTGGTCTTCTGGGCCTTCATGAAGTTCGCCGGCGAGTTCAAGGAGCAGAGCGCCTAGATGAGCCTGTCCGCCGGGAGCCTCCCCGGCATGCCGCCGCCAGCCGCCACGATCACCGTCGACCGCTGGCCCGGCGAACGGAACCTCCTCGCCCTCGTCGTCATCGCCTCGATCGCGATCTGGACCGCCTTGTGCGTCTCGATCATCGGCATCGTCTATGCCGGCTTCTTCGCGGTCTTCTTCTTCATGGCGCATGTCGGCTTCGTGGCGCACCTGCGGGGAAGCGCGGTGCGGCTCGGCCCGTCGCAGATGCCCGAACTCCATGGCCGGGTCGTCGAGATCGCCCGCCGCTTCGGGATGCAGCCGCCCGCCGCCTACCTGATGCAGTCGGGCGGCGCGCTCAACGCGATGGCGACGCGTTTCTTCGGGAGCCGGTTCATCGTGCTCTACTCGGATCTCCTCGAGGCGTGCGGCGACAACGAAGACGCGCGCGACTTCATCGTGGCGCACGAGCTGGGGCATCTGAAGGCCGGGCACCTGACCGGGCGCTGGTTCCTGATGCCCGGCCTGCTGGTGCCGTTTCTCGGAACCGCCTGGTCGCGCGCCTGCGAGTACACCTGCGATCGGTACGGCCGCGCCGGCGTCGCCGATCCGGCGCGCGGTCTCGACGGGCTGGTCATCCTCGCCGCCGGCGGCCGGTACGCGCCGCGGGTCGATCGCCGGCAACTGGCCGCCCAGCAGCCCGAGCTCGACACGTTCTGGATGGCGATCGGCCGGTGGCTGTCGACCCACCCGCCGATCGCCGCGCGACTCGCGGCGCTCGACCCCGGGCTCGCGGCGCCCCGGCCGCGCCGGGCCGGGGTCGTCCTGGCGGCGGCCGCGGTGATCGGCGCCTTCGTGCTCCTGCCGATCGGCGCCGGTGCCGGCATGTGGGCGTTCCTGAAGCGGGTCGAGGCGCAGGCGAAGGGGGCGATCGAGGCCGCCGAGCCCGGCGGCTCGGCCTCCCCGTCGCCGGCGGTCGGCGCCTCGGGGATCGCCGAGAGCCGCATCCTGTCGCTCGCCGACGTCGCCGAGGACGTGCGCCAGGACGAAGGCGCGCCGCCGGCCGACATCGACGCGCTCTACAAGGCCTGGTCGCTCGCCCACCCGGGCGATCCGCTCCCGATCGACCCCTATGACGGTCGGCGCCTCGGCTATCGCCTCGACGGCGACGAGTACGTCATCTGGAGCATCGGCCCCGACCCGAAGGACCCCGACGACGACATCACCTACGACTCGTCGGAGGACGCCGACGACAACGCCGACGACGGCGGCGGGACCCGGTCGGATACCTGAGCCGGGCCGCGCCGCCGCCCCGCGCGCCGCACGTTTTCGCCGTCAATCAAGTTGACACGCCCCCGACGTGGCGGTAGATTCCCCGGCGTCATGAGAATCGACGCCTCGATCCGCCCGACCCTGCGCACCGCGAACTGGTGGTGCTGGCGCAGCGTGTCTCCGGTGGAGGGTCGCGGCTCGGCGTAGCACCCAGGTTCGAATCGCCAACGACCCACCCCCGGACGCCGGGCGGTGGGTTTTTCGTTTTCGGCCCATCTCCCGGACGCCGGCGGCGGGTTCCGGGAGATGCATGGACGCTCCATTCGACATACCGGCCGACCTCGACACCCCGGTGTCGGCCTATCTGAAGCTCGGCCCGTTCCGGCCGCGGTTCCTCCTCGAGAGCGCCGCCGGCGGCGAGCGGCTCGGCCGCTATTCGTTCATCGGGTTCGGCGAGGCGCTCGAAGTGCGCCTCGACGCCGCCGGCGATCGCGACGCGTTGCTCGCGGCGCTCCGGTCCGCGCTCGCCCGCGCGCCGCGACCCGGCCCGGCGATCCGCGGCGTGCCGTTCTCGGGCGGCCTCGTCGGGGTGGCCGGATGGGAGATGTCGCGAGTCTTCGCGGGCCTGCCGGCGGCGGGCGCGCGTGCCGGGGTCGACGATGGCGCGCGCGCCCGCTACCTGGCGCCGCGGTCGCTCCTCGTCTTCGATCACCTGACCCGCCGCGTGGCGCTCCTGCACGACGGCGACGCCGCCGAGCGGGCGGCGCTGCGGCGCGAGGTGCGGCAGGTGCTGCACGGTCCGCTGCCGCCGGCGCGCCGGCCGGGTCGCTTCGCGCCTCCCGGCGCGAGTCTCGACCCGGCCGCGTTCGCCGCCGCGGTCGCGCGCGGCCAGGAGGAGATCGCCGCCGGCGAGGTGTATCAGATCGTCCTGTCGGTCCGCTTCGCCGGAGAGACCGACATCCCGCCCTTCGAGGCCTACCGCGCGCTCCGGCTGCTCAATCCCTCCCCCTATCTCTATTTCTGCGACTTCGGCGACCTGCAGGTGGTCGGCTCGTCTCCCGAAGCGCTGGTCCGACTCGAGGGGCGCGCCGCGTCGCTCCGTCCGATCGCCGGCACGCGGCCGCGCGGCGGCGGGGTTGAGGCCGACGCGGCGCTCGAGGCGGAGCTGCTCGCCGACCCCAAGGAGGCGGCCGAGCACGTCATGCTGGTCGACCTGGCGCGCAACGACCTCGGCCGGGTGGCCTCGACCGGCTCGGTGCGCGTCGAGCCCTACCGCGTGATCGAGCGCTACAGTCACGTCATGCACATCGTGAGCGGCGTGCGCGGCACGCTCGCGCCGGCGGCGGACGCCCTCGACCTGTTCGCCGCGGCGTTCCCGGCGGGGACCGTCGTCGGCGCGCCCAAGATCCGGGCGATGGAGCTGATCGACGAGCTCGAGCCCGTGCCGCGCGGGGTCTACGCCGGGACGGTCGGCTACTTCGGCCACGGCGGCGGGATGGACCAGGCGATCGCGATCCGCACGCTCGTCTTCCGCGAC
>DATKFL010000123.1:0-7887 GCA_035511355.1 Dongiaceae bacterium | reverse complement strand
TGCGGAGCGTTGATCCTCGACGTCGGGAGCCAGGTGTCGGTCAGCGGGTCATAGCGGCCGCCGCTGTTCTCCGCCCCGCCCCAGAAGATCACGGTGTTGCCGGTCCAGATGGCGGTGTGTCCGTAGCGGCCGTTCGGCGGAATCGTCAGCGCGCCGTCGTCCCAGGCGCCGGCGGGATCGCAGCCGCCGGAGGCGGCGGGCTGGATCGAGGAGCGGTCGGCGCTCGGAAGATCGGCGCTTGAGAGAGGGGCGCTCGCGAGGTCGGCCATGGCCGGATCGGCCCCCTCCCTCGGCTGCGGCAGCGCGGTCGCGGTCTGCGGCGGGATGACGAGCGCCCCCGGGTCGAGTCGCGCTCCGGCGTCGGTCCACCATGCGTCCCAGTTCTCCGCCCCGACGAAGTTGCGCACCAGGCGATCGACCAGGATCGGCCGCACGAAGCATTCGCGGACGAGCGTCGGGTCGTTGCCGAGCGCGCGATAGATCTCGCGCAGGCGGCCGGGCATCCTCGTCCCGGTGGCGATGCGCTCGGCCTCGCGGTCGAGCATCGCGCCGGTGACCGGTGTCTTGAAGTCCCGCTCGAGCGCCAGCGACTTCCTGAGGTAGTTGCGGACCTTGCGCTCGATGAGACCTTGCGACACGGCCTCCTCGAACGGTCGGCTGGCGCCGATCTGGTGCGCATACTGGACCCGCTCGAGGACCGTCTGGGCGCGCACCCGCTCGGCGAACGACGGCGCCTGGCGAACCCCTCCGGCGGCCTCCGAAAGCAGGCAGAGCGCCGCCACCCCACCCATCGCGCCGCGCAGTGCGTTCATTGCCACCCTTCAATTGAACATTGATGGACGATGCGTGGGGAGGACGGTACGACCAGGTGACGGGGATGTCAACGTACGACTGGCCTTCAGCTCACGCGAGGGTGCTCGAGTGCGGGGGCTTGCCTCCCGCCCGGAACTCCGCGTAGAGTCCGCCCATCCCGTAGCGGAGTCGCCGTTTCCCCGGGGAGCGGTCTCTCCAGAACTCGCTCGAAACAACGAAAGGACCGCCTATGAAGACCCGCGTCACTGTCGCGCTCGCAGTCTTCTTCCTCCTCCTCCCCGCCTTCGCGCTCGCCGCGCCCGCCGAGAAAAAACCCAACATCGTCGTCATCTGGGGTGACGACATCGGCACCTGGAACGTCGGCGCCTACACCCACGGGATGATGGGGAGAACGCCCAGCATCGACTCGATCGCCAAGGACGGGATCCTGTTCACCGACCACTACGGGCAGCCGTCGTGCACGGCCGGGCGTGCGGCCTTCCTGATGGGGCAGTTGCCGGTCCGCACCGGCATGACGACCGTCGGCATTCCGGGGTCGACGCGCGGCATCCAGAAGAGCGACCCGACGATTGCCGAGGTGCTCAAGTCGCTGGGGTACGTCACCGCGCAGTTCGGCAAGAACCACGTGGGCGACCGCAACGAGTTTTTGCCGACGATGCACGGGTTCGACGAGTGGTTCGGCAACCTCTACCACCTGAACGCCGAAGAAGAGCCCGAAGAGCTCGACTACCCGGGCCAGAAGAATCCCGAGTACACCAAGAAGTTCGGGCCGCGCGGCGTGCTGCACACCTGGGCGACGACGGTGGACGATCCAACCGTCGATCCGAAGTTCGGCAAGGTCGGGATGCAGAAGATCCAGGACACCGGTCCCCTGACCCGCAAGCGGATGGAGACCATCGACCAGGAAGTGACCGACGAGACGCTGAAGTACCTCGACCGTGTCGGCAAGGGCGACAAGCCGTTCTTCGTCTGGTTCAACTCGACCGCGATCCACATCTGGTCGCACCCGGCGCCCAAGTTCATCCAGATGGCGGTGGACGAAGGCCGCGCCGAAGAGGACATCACGCGCGCCCGGATGATCGAGCACGACCAGCAGGTCGGGTCGATTCTCAAGAAGCTCAAGGACCTGGGCGTCGAGAACAACACCATCGTCATCTACAGCACCGACAACGGCAACGAGTTCATGTTCTTCCCGGACGGCGGCACGGCGCCCTTCCGCGGCGAAAAGGGGACCACCTGGGAGGGCGGGCTGCGGGTCCCCTGCCTCATCAAGTGGCCCGGGCACATCCCCTCCGGGCGCGACTTGAACGGCATCCAGAGCCACGAGGATCTGTACGTCACGCTGGCGGCGGCCGCCGGCCTGCCGAATCTCAAGAGCGACCTGCTCAACGGCTACAAGATGGGCGGCACGACCTACAAGAGACACCTCGACGGCTACGACCAGCTCGACTACTGGACCGGCAAGAGCGAGAAGTCGGCGCGACGCGAGATCTTCTACTACGACGAGACCGACCTGATGGCGATCCGCGTCGACGCCTGGAAGATGCACATCGGCGTCAAGCACCACGGCAGCTGGTTCGACGAGAAGTCGTACCCGAGCGTGCCGTACATCGTGAACCTGCTGATGGACCCGATGGAGAAGGTGACACCCGACTCCGAGGAGTTCGCCTACGCAGGCCGCCTGTTTCTCGGCCAGAAGCTCTGGGCCCCGACCGCTGCCGGCCCGTTCCTCGCGGCGCACCTCAAGAGTCTCCAGGACTTCCCGCCGAGCCAGGCCGCCGACACGCTCAGCATGAAGAAGGCGCTGGACGAGGTGATGAAGAAGCTCGACAACCCCAGGGGGAGCAGCAACTGAAAGGGCCTCGGCGACCAGCGGCCGGTCACGCGCCGACCCGGGTCACCAGCGCCAGTTGAACCCGGTGTTGGCGGCGAACCCGTCGAGCGTGGCGTCGGTGTCGAAGGAGCCGATCGCGATCGTCGCGTCCAGCTTGCGCCACATCGCCTCGAGGAAGAAGCGGGTGTGCTCGCTGCCGAAGTCGAGCCCCGCCACGCCGTAGATCCCGGTCTCGTTTTCGATCGAGGCGTCCTCGGAGTCGAGGAAGTAGTAGGTGACGCCGGCCCCGATGTAGGGGTTCACCGCGGCCGTCGGAAGGAAATTGACCCGGAGGCCACCGTCGAGGGGTATCGCCTCCACCTTGACGTCGGTCGGCGTGACGGTCGACTGGAAATCGCCGTAGTGCGTGCCGCGGAACTCGAACTCGAGCACCTTCACAAACTCGAAGCCGATGCGGGCGCCGTAGCCGGTGCTGGAATCGGCGTCGTCAGGCTCCCAGTACGACCCGTACACTCCGAAGCTTCCCGCCTGTGCCGGAATCGAAGCCAGGACGGCGAGAGCGAGCGCGATGGCGATCTTCTTGAGCGACATCGATCCTCCTCCTATGCATCGGTCTCCAGGGCGGTCACCACGAAGCGGCGCGGCGCCGGCCCGATGTAGTCGAACGGGTAGCAGGTGATGAGCGTCAGGGTCGGCTGCGCCGAGGGCTCGAGGACGCGGGTCTCGTCGGGGTCGACGACGGCGAGATCGACGATGGTGTATTCGAACGATCCCCCGGGAGTGGCCAGGCGCAGTCGATCGTGCGGCTGCACGTCCTTCAGGATCCTGAAGAAGCTGTCGCGGTGGCCGGCGAGGACGACGTTGCCCGCGTCGCCGGGGAGCGGCGTGCCCGGCAGGTGACCGACGGCGCGGCGCAGGGTGCGCGCGTCGATCCCCTCGGCGACGATCGCCGAGTAGTGCAGTCGCGGGATCTCGAGACGTCCGACCAGTGGGCCGATCTCTTTCGTCGCGCGGTCGGGGCGCTGCCGGTCGGCGGGCCGGGTGACGTCGGCGCGGGCGTGACGTGCCGCCAGCAGCAGGCGATCGAGATGCCGGTTTTCGATCGCCTGGTAGACGCGCGCATCGACCTGGATCCAGACCCAGAGTCCAAGACAGGTCAGCGCGACCAGGAGAACTCCACGTCGGATCCAGAGGAGCATGAATCTCCCTCGATTGGCGACGTGCGGGAAGAGGGAAGGCCCCGCGGCACGCTTCATCGCGCCGCGGGGCTGGCGTGCGTCCGCGTCAGGACCTGGCGGTTCGGGGTCTCCGCCAGAGGAGAAGCGCGACGAACGCGCCGACCGCGGCCAGACCGATGCCAAGGAGGAGCGGGGCGCTGCTGGCCGTGGCCGGCAGCTTCCCTTCCCCGGTCGAACCGCTGGTTGCGGTGGAACCCGACCCGGCCGCCGAATCCTGCGCCGCTGCGGGGGCTGCGGAGGATTGCGACGGTTCGATGCTTCCGTCGCTCGGGGGCGACGACGGCGGGGTCGGGGAATCGCCCTGGACGGTCGGGGTGGCCGTCGAGGGGTCCGTGCTGCCCGTGTCGCTCTGGGCGAAGGCCGTTCCGACCAGCGCGATCACCATCATGACGAAGAGCAGTGGCGAAGCGTGTCTCATCACGCGCCTCCTTTTTGTCTGGTGCTGCACATCGCCGTCGGGGAGCAAGGTCGATGCCAGATATCGCGACGCGAATGTTCACGCGACGCGCGCGCGGAATCCTCGTGAAAGCATGGGTGATCGCGAGGATGAAGCGCGCGGCGGAGGGGATGCGGGACGACCGCGGGCGTCGCGGAGGAGTCTCCTCCGACGGACAGTGTCCCGGGGAGGACGCGGTTCAGCGCGTGGCGGAGGACTTCCCGAGCGCGCCGCGGGTCCAGGCCGCGCCGGCGGCGTCGAGCGCCGCCATCAGCAGGACGAATTTCGGCGCGATGCCGCAGACGACGAGCAGCGCGAAGGCGGCGGCGCCAACGACGCGGCCCCAGACGCTGGCGCGGAAGAACACGACCGCCTCGCCGCGCGCCGCGGCGAGGTAATAACCGCCGAGGACGCCGGCGACGATGCCCAGGACCCGGAGCCACGGCTCGCTCGTCGGCGGCTGCCGGAAGATCGCCAGCATCGGGTTCGGCGCCAGCGCGAGACCGGCGCCGAGCACCACGAGATAGAGGCCGAAGACCGTGACGCTTCGCGCCGCCGCGCTCCGGCCTGCCAGGCCGCGCTGCGGCGCGGCGTTCGGATCGCTCATCGGGGGAATCCTCCGGTCAGGTGGCGCAGGCTCAGAGAGCCTCGACGTGCCCGGGCCAGCGCGCCTGAAGCGCGGCGGCCGCGGCGGGATTGTCCTTCATCATCTCGAAGTCCGCGAAATCGAACCCCGGTCCGACGTTGCAGGCGACCAGGGCATAGGGGCCGATCGGCCGCGCCGCCTGCCAGGCGCCGGCCGGCACGACGTGCACCGGCACGCCGCCGGCGCCGGTCGGCGCGAGGCGCACGATTTCGACGGCCGAGAGATCGGCGGGCGCGGTCAAAAGCTCGAGCCCGTCCCCCTCGAGCATCTGCCATGCCTCGTCGGAACGGACGCGGTGCCAGCGGCTCACCTCGCCGCGCCGCAGCAGGAAATGGATCACCGTCAGCCCGGCGCGCCGGCCGCGGCCGTCTTCGGGGGCCACGCCGCCGCCGGAACGGAAGATCTCGCGGTAGTGCCCGCCCTCCGGATGTGGCTCGAGACCGAGACGCGTGACCAGCGTCACGGCGCGCTCGACCGGAGCGCCGCCCGGGAATCCCCCCGCGCCGCCCGCCGCCCAGGCGAGCGCCTCCTCGACCCGGTCCTGCCCCCAGAAGAGCTCCGCGCCGACGATGCAGGTCGGCGCGCCCACGATGCCGCGCTCCCAGGCCTCCTCGGTGCGCAGCTTCAGGCGCTCCTTGATCGGCTCCTCGGTCGCGCGCCGCAGGAGCGACGCGGCGTCGAGCCCGAGGCCGGCGAGGATCGGCGTGAGGGTCGCCGGGTCCTCGAGGTCGCGATCCTCGACGAAGTTGGCGCGATAGACGGCGCGGCTGAAGGCCGGCAGGTGCGCGGTCATCTCTTCGATCATGCCGAGCCGCGCCGCCAGCAGGGCGCGCCTCGGGAAGACGCCCGGCCGCCGGAACGGGAGACCGTGCCGCGTGCAGATCCGCGCCACGTCGTGCCACATGTACTTCCCGCGCGCCGGGTTGACGTTGTAGGGCGAGTCGTTCCATCCCTGCCGCTTGAACAGCGGACCGAGGAGGAACGGCCGCCAGATCACTTCGACCCCGGCGGCCGCCGCCAGCCCTTCCATCCGCATCGCGGCGGGATACGAATAGGTGCTGCCGAACTCGTACCAGAACTCCAGCATCTACGGCTCCTCGCGCAGGAAGCGGATCACCCGCTCGTTGTACTCCTCCGGCCGCAGGATCGTCGAGAGGTGCCCGGTCCCGTGGAAGCGGTGCACCTCGGCGCCGGGATGCAGATCGCGCAGCGCCGATCGCGCCGCCTCGGCGATCATCGGGTCGTCGTCCGATTCGACGATGAGGGTCCGCCCGCTGAAGCCGTCGAGATCGGCGGCGGCGAAGCGGCTTGCCTGGAGATCTTCCGCCAGGCGCATCCGCGCCATGAGGTCGCGCTTGGTCAGCCGGGCGAGGGCGGCGCGGAAGGCCTCGTGATGGAACGGATCGGCGGCGTCGAGCATCCGCCCCAGGCGTCGATCGAGAAGCGCGCGGATGCCGCGCGCCGGCAGCATCCCGAGCATCCGCACGCTCATCGCGGCCGCCGCGCCCTGCCCCTGCGGCGCCGAGGTGTGCGACAGCACGAGCGCCCCGACCCGGCCCGGCGCGCGCCGCGCCAGCGCCTGCGCGAGCAGGCCGCCGAACGACGCCCCGTGCACCGCGACCCGTCCCAGCTGCTCGGCATCGAGAATGCGCACCAGCCCGTCGGTCACCGCCGCCGCGCGCGCGAGCGGCGGGTAGTCGGGGGCGATCACCCGGAACTCGCGCTCGATCGCCTCGATGAGCGGGAAGCCGAACTCGGCGATCCCGAGCGCGCCGCCGAGCATCAGCACGGTGGTCCGGCCGGCGCCGCCCGCCGCGTCGCTGCCGCCGCGCAGGTAGCGCCACTCGACGCCGCCATGCCGCAGGAGCGCCGGCGGATGCGCCATGCGGAAGAGGCGCAGGCGCTCGCGCAGTTCGCTGGCTCCCGCCGCCGCCGGCGCGCGGGAGGTCAGAGGGTGATCGTCCCTTCCATCACCGCGACCGCGGCGCCGCCGACCCGCACCGTCTCGATCGCGTCAGGCGGGCCGACGATCTCGACCTGCGCCTCGCCGGGACGGTGCATCCAGTGCCCCTGCTCGGCAACGAAGGTCGGCGTGTCGATCAGCCGATGCCGCCAGAGATACGCTCCCATCCCGCCGGTCGCCGATCCGGTGAACGGGTCCTCAAAGGTGTCGGGCGGGACGCCGAAGTGGCGCGCGAAGGTGCGGCCGCGCGGCGTGGCGCCGTGCGGCGTGAACAGGTGGATGCTGAAGAACCCGACCGCCTGCCGGAGCGCCCCGCAGCCGCGCAGGTCGAGCGCGACCCGCTTGAGGGTCTCGAGGTCGCGCACCGGCACGAACAGTTGCGGCGTCCCGGTGCTGACCACCTCGATCGGCGCGCCGGGAATCAGGTCGGCCGGCGTCAGCCCGAGGAGCGGCATCACCTTCGCGGCGTCGAGCGCCGGGCCGAACTCCGGCCGGCGCTGGGTCATCACCACCTGGCGCACGACCCCGCCGCTCCCCCGCACCTCGACCGCGATCGGCCCGTCGCGCAGCTCGAGCGAGATCGGCGTGCTGTCGCCTTTCATCTTGAGCCGCCCGGTGCGCACCAGCGCGTAGATCGTCGCGATGGTCGGGTGCCCGGCGAGCGGGATCTCGGACCCCGGCGTGTAGTAGCGCGCGCCGACGTCGGCGATCTGCGAGCGGCGCGCGAAGGCGGTCTCGGAGAGATTCATCTCGCGCGCCACCGCCTGCATCGTCTCCGGATCCATGCCGTCGGTCTCGAACAGGACGGCGCAGGCGTTGCCGGCGAGCGGCTTCTCGGTGAACGCGTCGACCAGCATCATCGGATACTGCGGCATCGGAGTCCTCCGCGCGGGCGCCCGGACCTCGCGCCGTGCGCTCGTCGCGCTAGCCGTCCTGCCGGCGGCGGCCGTAGCGCGG
>DATKFL010000122.1:0-3783 GCA_035511355.1 Dongiaceae bacterium | reverse complement strand
ATGGAGCAGGAGATCCAGAAGGCCGCCGAGATCCAGAACCACCTCCTCCCCGCGGAGGGACCGCCGATTCCCGGGTACGAGGTGTTCGGCACCAGCCTCATGTGCCGCGCGGTGGGCGGCGACTACTACGACTACATCGAGCTGGAGTCGGGGCGTTTCGGGCTCGGGCTCGGCGACGTCGCCGGCAAGGGGATGCCGGCGGCGCTCCTGATGGCGTCGTTCCAGGCGAGCCTCCGGGCGCTCGCGGAGTTGGGGCTCGGCGTGGACGACACCATCACCCGCATGAACCGGGTGATGTGCAAGACCGTCCCGGAGAACCGCTTCGTGACCTTCTTCTACGGCATCCTCGACCCGGCGGCGAACACGGTCACCTACGTCAACGCCGGCCAGTGCCCGCCGCTCATGGTGCGCGCCGACGGCACCTCCGAGGTCCTGGCCCAGAGCGGACCGCCGCTCGGCCTGCTCCTCGAGTCGACCTACAAGCCGTTCAGCGTTTCGATGCGGCCGGGTGACGTCCTGGTCTGTTACAGCGACGGGGTCAGCGAGGCGACCAGCGCCCTGACCGAGGAGCAGTTCGGCGAGGAGCGGCTGGCGACGGTGGTGCACCAGGACCCGGGCCGCAACCCCACCGACATGGTGCGCACGATCACCGAGGCGATGGCGACCCACTGCGCCGGCCGCGCCTATCAGGACGACGTCACCCTGGTCATCCTCAAGCGAATGGCGTGAAGGTCCTGCTGCTCGGAGTGGGGGCGGTCGGCTCGGTCATCGCCCGCCACCTCGCCGGGCACCCCGCCATCACCTCGCTCACCCTCGCCGATCGCGATCCGACGCGCGCGCGGGCGCTCGCGCCGCAGCTGCGCGGCGCGGTCGCGATCGCCGAGGCCGACGCGGCCGATCCCGACCGCCTCGCGCGCCTCTGCAGCGGGCATCAACTGGTCGTCAACGCCATCCTGCCGCGCTTCAACGGCGCGGTCATGGACGCGGCGCTGGCGGCCGGATCCCATTACGTCGACCTGGCCGCCGGCGAGGCGGATCAGTTCCGCCACGACGCCGCCTGGCGCGCCGCCGGACGGATCGCGCTGCACGGCATGGGGGAGGATCCCGGGATCAGCAACGTGCTGGCGCGCGCCGGCGCCGATCGTCTCGATCGGGTCGATTGCATCCGGGTGCGCGACGGCGAGTTCTCCGAGAGCGGCGACCTGCCGCTCGCCTGTCTCTTCTCGATCGAAACCTTCATCGAGGAGGCGGTGGCGCCGCCCCGGGTCTTCGAGGAGGGCGCCTGGCGCACGCTCCCGCCCTGGTCGGGGTTCGAGATCTATCCCTTCCCGCCGCCGGTGGGGCCGCAGCCGGTCTATGCGCTCGTGCACGAGGAGGTCGACACCCTGCCCCGCTTCATCGGCAAGGGGATCCGGAACGTCGACTTCAAGCTGGCGCTCCCCGACGCCATGCGACAACACTTGGAATTCCTCGATCGAATCGGGATGACCCGGCGCGACCTGGTGACGGTGGGCGGGGCGATGGTGCGGCCGCTTGCGGTCCTGGCCACGGTCCTGCCGCAGCCGGCCGATCTCGCCGGCCGGGTGCGCGGCGCGGCGATCATCCTGGTCGAGGTGGAAGGGAGGCTCGCGGGGCGCCGATGGCTGCATCGCCTGCACGCGGGGATGACCCACGAAGAGGCCGATCGCCGCCTGCATGCCACGGCGACGGCTCTTCTGACCGGGACCGGCGGCGCCGCGGGCGCCCTGGCGATCGCCACGGGACGCCTGGAGACACCGGGGGTGCACTCACCCGAGCAGGTCGACCCGCGACCGCTGCTCGAACTCCTCGCGCAACTCGGCGTTTCAGTCGAAGAAGAGTCGAGACCGCTTCAGGCCTGACCCATCAATGATGCGGATGCCCGCCGCTCGGCCGGCCACCGCCCGCAGGCCGTCCTCCGCCGCCGCCGCCTGACGGGCGCGAACCACCTCCCGACGGCGCTCGTGACGCGCCGCCGCCGGAGGATCCGCCGCCGCGGAACTGCTCGACCCGCGCCGATCCGCGATCCCGCGAGGTGCGCGCGCTGTCGAGCGACGGCCCGCCGCGCGGCACGGCGCGGTTGCCGTACCCGTTGCCGCCGCTAGCCGGCGGCGCGGGTGGCGCCGGACGGCCGGTCGATCCGTGGTTCGGTGTCGCGCTCGGCGTCGGCCGTGGCGCAGGCGGTGCCGGCGCGGGGCGTGCCGAAGGGCTCCCGGTGGAAGGTCGCCCCGCCATCGTGCCCGGATGCCCGTTCGAGGCACCGTTTCCCCGCCCCGGGACGGTCGGGTCGACGTTGACCGGCTGCCAGCGCCCCTGCTGGCGCTGCTCCCACTTCTGGTTGTTGTAGCGGTAGACCTCGCCGTTCGGATCGACGTAGACGTTGTTCCGGGCCCCGGTGGGGCGCGGCGTCACGCGGGTCGGATTTCCGTTCGGCGCACGCGTCGTCGCCACCGGCTCGGGACGCGCCGACGACGGCTCCGGACGCTTCGCGGTCGGCGGGGCGGTGCTGCGCGCGGCGTGCGGGTTGTTCGAACCGGCACCGGCCGCACGGGTCCCGTAGCCGTTCGCCATCCCCATCGGCGCGCTCGGCACCCGGTGACTCGCCGGACGGAGCGCCTGCGCATTCGGGTTTTCCGAGCGGGCGTACAGGTTGTAGGCCGCCGACCGCGGCACGCGCGCCGACGGTCCCCCGGCGACGACGCCGGCGGTCGCGGGGCCGCCGACCGGCGAACGCGGATGCCGCGCCGACCAGGTCGGGCAGTACCCACCCGGGCCGAAGTAGCCGCCGGCATGCACGCCCGTCCAGTAGCCGGCGTTCCAGCCCGCGGCGTAGCCGTACGGATAGGGATAGTGGTAACCGTACGGGTAGTAGCCGTGGTACCAGCCACCCCAGCCGTACCCCCAGGCCCACGAGAACGAGGCCCAGCCGACGTTCCACGAGAAGCCGTAGCCCCAGCCGTACCAGGGGCTGTAGCTCGCGCCGAAGCCCCAGGTCCAGGCATGCGGGTAGTAGTAGTACGGGCTGATGTAGGGCGGGTAGTACCAGCCGGTGCCGTAGACCACCGTCCCGTAGTACGGGTAGGAGCCGAGATATCCCGGCAGGTAACCGACGTAGACGTAGTCGGGGGTCGAGTCGTAGATGTAGACGTACTTCACGTTGTAGGCCGAACTCGAGGCCGGGATGTCATCGACGCCGTCCGGCCTCTCATCCGCCACCACCCACGGACCTTCCGGGGTGTCGGAGACGTACCAGACCCCCTGTTCGCACAACCAGAAGCGCCCCTCGACCTTCAGCACCTGCGATGCCGTGTTGGTCGCGAGGAGGATGTGCGTGCCCGGGATACGCTCGAATTTCGGCTTGCCGTCGTAGGCGACCTCGACCCGGGCCTCCTTGCGGCTGACCGCGGCGGTCTGCGGAATCATCGCGTCGGCGACGGCGTCCTCGGCCTCGCTCGTGCCGGGGACCTGCGCCCGGACGTCGGCATATTTCGAGCTGGAGGGGATTTTCGCGAAGACCGCCGGCAGGTCCGGAGGCGGCACGTGCGCCCAGGGGCCTTCCAGTCCCTTGGAGGTGTACCAGCGACCGGACAGCAGGACGTAGTACTTCTGGGTGTCGACTTCCTGGAAGACGTGGCTGTCGGTGTTGGCGAGCGCCAGGAGATCGCCGCCGACGACCGGGGACCAGCGCGGGTCACCCTCGGTGACGATCAGCTCGGAAGGCGTCGTGGCGACGAGGATGCGCGTCTGCCGGAGCTTTTCGGGCGG
>DATKFL010000121.1:0-2220 GCA_035511355.1 Dongiaceae bacterium | reverse complement strand
GGCGGGCTGACCGTCCTCCTGCGCCTGCCGCCGGTGGTCTCGGCGGCGCACGCCTGCCTGGCGCAGGCCTGCTTCGCCATGGTCGTGGCGCTCCTGGTCGTGACGGCGCGCTCGTGGATCGCCTCCACACCCGCCGATCCGCGCGCCGGCCGGAGTCCGTTCGGCCCGCTCGCGGTCGCGGCGGGTGCGGTCTATCTCCAGCTGGCGCTCGGGGCGATCCTGCGGCACACCGGCGCCGGACTCGCGATCCCCGATTTCCCCCTGGCGTTCGGGCGGCTCGTGCCGCCGTTCGATTCGTTCGATGTGGCGGCGCACTTCGCGCACCGGGTCTTCGCCGTCGTCGTGCTGGCGCTCGTCGGGTACGCCGCGCTGCGCGCCGGGCGGGATCGATCGCGCGGCGACGTGGCGGTGCCGGCCCGCATGGCGGCGACCCTGACGCTCCTGCAGCTGTTCCTCGGCGGCGCGGCGGTCCTGAGCCGGCTGGCGGTGGTGCCGACCACGGCGCACGTCGTCAATGCGGCGCTCATCCTCGCGGCGCTGGTGATCGCCGCGCTGCGCTCGCGGCGTGCGCCCCTCCCCGCGGGAGTCGCCCTGCCGGTCGCCGCGGCGCGCGGCAGCGCCGCATGAACCCGACCGACGCGGTCGAGGTGGAGGCGGTGGCGGCTCCGCCGGCGCGCGCCTTCCCGTCGCGACTTCTCGACTACCTCGAGCTCACCAAGCCCCGGGTCACCGGGATGGTCCTCCTGACGACCCTCGCCGGCTTCTACATGGGTTCGGGCGGGCGGAGCGACACGACCCGCCTGCTGCAGCTGCTTTTCGGCACCGCCCTCGCCGCCGCCGGCGCCAGCGCGCTCAACCAGTACGTCGAGCGCGAGGCCGACGGCCGGATGCGCCGCACTCGCGCCCGCCCCCTTCCCGCCGGGCGGATGGAGCCGGCGCACGCGCTCCTCTTCGGCGGTCTCCTGTCGATCGCAAGCCTCGCGCACCTGGCGCTGGTCGTCGATCCCCTGGTCTCCGGGATCGTGGCGCTGACCATCCTGAGTTACGTCTTCATCTACACGCCCCTGAAGAGCCGGTGCGCCACCAGCACGCTCATCGGAGCGCTTCCGGGAGCACTCCCGGCGCTGGTCGGCTGGACCGCCGCCGAGGGGCGGCTCTCCGCCGGCGGCCTGTCGCTCCTCGCCATCCTCTTCGTCTGGCAGATGCCGCACGCGCTGGCGATCGCCTGCCTGTATCGCGAGGACTACGAGCGCGGCGGCTTCGCGCTCCTGCCGGTCCTCGGGGGCGGGAACGCGCGCACCGGGTGGGTGGCGCTGGCGTACGCCATCCTGCTCGTGCCGGTGAGCCTCCTGCCCGCGGTCTTCGGGTACGCCGGCGCCCCGTACGTCCTCGGGGCGATTCTCCTCGGCGTGCTGCAGGCGCTGGTGGTGGTGCCGCTCCTCAGGGACGGAAGCGCGGGTGCGGCGCGACGGCTGCTGATCGCTTCGGTCGCCTACCTGCCGGCGCTCCTCCTGCTCCTCGCCCTCGATCGACGCGCCCCGATCCCCTAGGGATCCATGGTGGCGCGGAGCTTGTTGCTCGCTAGAGCGCGCTTCCGAGGGCAGGGGCCGAAAGCCGGACCCCTTCCTGCAATGCAACTCGGCAGGCTGGCTAAGTCTTGTCCCTTGTATGGTTTCACGCAATCGAGCAACAAGCTGTGCGCCACCATGCTAGGGATCCGCATGCCGTCGCGCGGCGCCGCCGCGATTCTCCTCGTCGCCTCCGTCGGCGCGGCGCTCGCCGGGCTGCGGTGCGGCGGCGGGCCGCCCCGGCCGGACGCCGGCGTGGAACGTTTCGCCGCCGTCCCGGAGGTGCGCGCCGCCGCTGGCGCGCCGGACGAGGCGGCCCGGCGGGGCGAGGCGATCTATCGCCGCGAGCATTGCGATCGCTGCCACACGACCTTCGAGGCGCCGCCCGCCGACGGCCCGTTCGACCTGCCGCGCGCGCGGCCGCCCGCGCCGGACGATTCGCGCGTCGGTCCCGACCTCGGGCGCGAAGGGCACCGGCATGCCGACGACTGGCATTACGCGCATCTCTACGCTCCCGACATCCTGGTTCCCGGAAGCCGGATGCCCGCCTCGCGGCACCTCTTCGAGACCACGGCGGAGGGCGCGCCGCGGCCGACGGAGGAGGCCCGTCAACTGGTCGGCTGGCTGCAGCGGCTGGGGCGCGAACGACGGG
>DATKFL010000120.1:0-18106 GCA_035511355.1 Dongiaceae bacterium | reverse complement strand
CAACCGCACGCGGGGGAAGAAAACCGCCTCCTCGATCCGCTCCGAGGTGACCACCGGCTCCGGTGTCCCTTCGTGGCGCACCCCCGACCATTCGAGGAAGAGCCGCCAGAAGCGGGCGCTGTCGCGCACCGAGAACTCGTGGAACGCGAGCGGGTCGTCGCACGGCGCGCCGGTGGCGCGCGCGCAATGTTCCATGAACGATTGCAAGGGGCGCGCGGCGGCCGCCCCCGGGTCGGGGGACCAGAAGGGAGTCTCGGCGCTCACGCCGGGACGCCGCGGTAGCCCGGAAGCGCCGAGACGTGCGTGACGATCTTCCGCAGGCTGTCGAAGTTGTCGGGGGTGAGGTGCTTGCGCTCGAGGCTGAGACCGAGCCTGGTCTCGAGGAAGAGAATCAGCTTCACGAACCCGAGCGAGTCGAGGACGCCGTTCCTGAGGAACGATCGATCGTCGTCGCCGATCACCGCCTCGGCCTCGCCGAAGTGATAGTTGTCGTCGAGCCAGTCGATGACCAGCTGCCGGAGGGCCGGATCGCTCACGCCGCCCATGATGCCACGTCCCCCGCGCGCCTCAGAACGCCCGGTAGATGAAGGTGCCGCTCGAGGCCGGCATCATGATCGCAATCCAGAGCACCAGGAGACCGAATGCCACCCCCGCGACCGGCGCCGGCAGGCGCTGGAGGCGGGTCTTGAACGCGGCCGCGGCCGGCATCTCGAGCAGATGGATCGCCATGACCGCGAAGACGCCGATCCAGGAGATCGCCAGGATGGCCGCGCTCATCTCCAGCGTGCGCGTCCCGCCGTGACCGAGGAGGCCGGCGGCGAACTCCAGCATGTTCCTGCCGGTCACCGCGCGGAACGGCAGGAGCGCCAGCACGAAGAACCCCTGGGTCAGCGCCCAGGCGGCGGCCGCGTACGGCCACGACCGCCGCCGCGCCACCCAGGCGCGATCGGTGCGGCAGAGGCCGCGGTAGAACTCGTCCCAGTTGCGGTGGGTCACCATCCCGAGGCCGTGCAGGATGCCCCAGAGGACGAACCCCCATGCCGCGCCGTGCCAGATCCCGGAAGCGAGGAAGACGACCAGGAGCCCCGCGTCGAGGCGGCCGCGGAACCAGCTCCTGCCGGTCGTGAGCGGCCCGTAGATGTAATCGAAGAGCCAGCGGTTCAGGGTGATGTGCCAGCGCCCCCAGAACTCCTGCAGGCTCTTCGACAGGAAGGGCGCGTTGAAATTGACCGGCAGCTCGATCCCGAAGGCCCGCGAGGTGCCGATGGCGAGGAGCGAGTAGCCGCCGAAGTCGGCGAACACCTGGATCGCGTAGGCACACAGCGCGGTCCAGTGGGTCGCGGCCGAGTAGATCGCCTCGTCGTCGAACACCGGGTCGACCACCCGCGCGCCGAGCCAGTCGGCGACGCACCCCTTGAGGAAGTAGCCGAGCAGGAAGGTCGCCGCGGCCGAACCGAGACCGCGGGCCGTGAGCGCGCGCGGCCGCTCCAGCTGCGGCAGCAGCTGCGCGCCGCGCGAGATCGGCCCGGCGGTGATCTGCGGGAACCAGGTGACGAAGAGCGCGAAGGTCGTGAACGAGCGGCAGGCCGGCTGGCGCCCGTAGTAGACGTCGACCATGTAGCCGATGCGCTGCAGCGTGTAGAACGAGATCCCGAGCGGCAGCGCGAGTCTCAGGACCGGGATCGACGCCTGAAGACCGATCGCCGTGAGCAGCGCCCCGACCGACTGAGCGAAGAAGCCGAGGTACTTGAACCAGGCGAGCGCCCCGAGGCTCAGGGCGAGGCTCAGCCCGAGCGCGCGCCGGCGGCGCGCGGCGTGCCCCGCGTCGTCGGGCGTGTCGGCGAGCCAGCGCGCGATCGCGAAGTCGATCGCCGCGCCGCCCCAGAGGACCGGCAGGTAGCGCCAGTCCCACCCGGCGTAGAAGAGCAGGCCGGCGACCAGGAGCAGGCCGTTCTGCCACCCCACCCGTCGCGGCCCCAGCCAGTGCAGGGCGAAGACCACCGGGAAGAAGAAGAGGAACTCGATCTCGAGGAGGCTCACGGCCCGCCCCCGTCGGCGTCGTCGTCCGCGGCATCGCCTGCCGGTGCCGCCGGGGCGCCCGTGGCCGGGCTCGCGGCCGGCTTGCCGGCGTCGAGCATCCATCGCAGGTCGCCGGCGAGCGCCCAGTCGATGAACTTGCGATTGCCCGCGGCATTGACGTGGTCGAAGTCGGCCATGAAGTCGCCGTCCTCGAGGGGCGTGGTCAGCGTCATGTCGATGAGCCGCACGCCGTGCGCGGCGGCGAAGTCGCTCATCAGCCGGTGCATCGCGACCATCGTGGTGCGCCGCGCCTGCGGCGACCAGGTGCTCGGCTTGCGCGGGAACAGGATGATCGTCGTGTCGAGCCCGCGCGCCTGCGCGAAGCCGACGATCTGTTCGAGCGCCTGCATCTGCCCGGGGTCGCCGAGGCAGTGCACCGCGTCCTCGATCATCTGCTGCCAGGTGTGGGTGCGCGCCTCGACGTCGTCGATGTCGCCGCCGAGGATGCGGCGCACCGCGACGGCGTAGTCGTCGCTCTTGCGGATGCGGCTGAAGGCGGACGCCCCCCAGAAGCGCTGCCACCGACGCTGCATGTAGTTGCGGTTGTAGCCGGTGAAGCCATGCGTCTCGACGTCGGCGACGAAGTCCTTCACCGCCCAGGCGCGGCTCGGCAGGTTGCCGTAGTAGCCGTCCGGCGGGCAGGTGTCCCACCACTCGGTCAGCAGGATGAAATGCTTCAGCCGGTCGCGCTTCTTCTGTCCGTCGGGGAGCTTCTCGTCGACCATCGGCCCGATGCGGTGCTCGAGGAGCCATTCGTACGGCACCATCCGGCCCAGCTCGAGCGGGATCGAGACCACCTGGGTGGCGCCGTGGCTGCGCCGCTCGACCGATTTGCCGAGGGCATGGAAGGTGCGGGCGTGGCTCGACCCCAGGACGAGGATGTCGGGATTCTTGCGCCAGAGATCGTAGAGGCCGTCGGTGGCCTCGCGCAGGCCGAGCACGGAGGTCGGGACGTAGGCGCGCACCAGGGCATCGCCCGCGAGAATCGTCAGGAGGGCCGCCGCGGCGGCGATCAGGAGCCGCCTCCAGGTGCCGTCGGTGCGACCTTCGCTCATCGGGTGACCTCGCGCTCGGTCATTCCCGCACAAGATGGCGTGGGCGGAGCCGCACCGCAACGGAGCACGGATTCGTAACCGGGGCGCGCCCGGCTCAGGCGGCCGCCGCGCGCCAGTCGGCCAGCGCCTTCGCCTCGATTTCGGGCGTGATCGCGAACTTCGGGGTGGTCCGGCGCTCCTCGGGGACGCTCGGCCACCAGGCGAGGGTGTCGCGCAGCGTCTCGGCCAGGGGCCGGAAGCGGAGTCCGGCGGCCACCGCCTTGGCGTTGTCGATCGACATCATGCCGAGGTCGTTGCCCTGCAGCATCGCCCAGGGGATCGAGTACTCGATCTCGTGCTTCTTGAGAAAGTCGTAGTCCTCGATGAAGGTGAGGCGGGCGTCCTGGTTCAGCGCCTTGCGCGCCTTCTCGTAGAAGGCGCGGCAGGTGGTGACCGACTTCGGGCCGGTGGCGTTGTGAACGCCCGAGGCGCGCGACTCGAGGAGGTGCAGCATGAACGCGGTGAGGTCGCGCACGTCGATCCACTGCACCGGGTCGTCGCGCCGCCCGGGGGCGAGGATCTCGCCCCCCCTGGCGAAGCGCACCGGCCAGTAGGGGAAGCGGTCGGTGGTGTCCCCCGGGCCGACGATGTAGCCCGGCCGCACCACCAGTCCCCGGTCGCCGAAGGCGTCGGCGACGATCTTCTCGCAGGTCGCCTTGGCGACGCCGTAGGTCTCCGAGCCGTCGTCGGGATCCTTCACCTCGAGATGCGGCGCGGTCGACTCATCGAGCCCGTGCGTCAGGTAGGGGTAGTAGACGCCGGTCGACGAGGTGAACAGGTATCGCCCGGCGTTCGGGGCGAGGAGGGCGGTCGACTGCTGCACCCACTCCGGCTTGGTTGCCGAGTCGTCGACCACGGCGTCCCAGCGTTTCCCTTCGAGCGATTTCAGGTCCCCGTTGCGGTCGCCCGTGAGGCGGACGATCGCATCGGGGAGGTCGGGGCTCTTCCGGCCGCGGGTGAAGATGGTGACCTTGTGGCCGCGCGCGACGGCAAGCCGGACGAGGTGCGGGCCGATGAAGCCGGTGCCGCCGAGGACCAGGATCTCGATCGGCGGCGCGGCGGCGGGCGCCGCGAGGGCCTGGCCGCCGCGCGGCAGCCCTGCGAGGGCGTGGAGCAGCGCGCCACCCCCCGCCAGAGCCCCCGCCTTGAGGAACTGCCTGCGTCCGCGATGTGGCACGGTCGGCCCCCCCCGCCCGGGGCGTCGCCGCGCCGGTGGTCCAGCGGGGGCCCGCAGGGCGGCGTCATTCTAGTCCGCCACGGTCCGGAGCGCGCCCCGGAGACCGACCGGTGCCGGGGAGCCGCTATTCGGCGCGCAAGGCGATGGCGGGGTTCACCCGACCGGCGCGGCGCGACGGGAGCCAGGAGGCGATGAGGGTGACGGCGCCGAGAAGGAGCGCCACCAGGGCGAAGGTCGCCGGGTCGTGCGGCGGGATGCCGTAGAGGAGCCCGCGCACCAGCCGGCTGAGCAGGAGGGCCCCGGCGAGCCCGGCCAGAAGCCCCGCGCCGGCGAGGCGGACCCCTTCGCCGACGATCTGCCGCTCGACGTCGGCGGCCCGCGCCCCGAGCGCCATCCGGATGCCAATCTCGCGGGTGCGCTGTCCGACCGAGTAGGCCACCAGGCCGTACAGCCCCATCGCCGCGAGCGCGAGCGAGGTCGCGGCGAACAGGGCGATCAGCCTGAGGCTCAGCCGGAAGGTGCCGATCGAGTCGGCGAGGTAGTCGTCGAGCGGCCGGATGTCGGAGGCGGCGACCTCCGGGTCGATGCTCTGCACCGCGGCGCGCACGGCGCGGGCCAGGACCGCGGGGTTCCCCCCGGCGCGCAGCGCCCAGAACTGGTTGTTCGCGAGCCACGGCGCGATGTTCGCGTTCACCTGGGCGATCGGCACGTGCACGTCGGGGAGCGGCAAGGCGTCGGGTGACTCGTGCCGCACGTCGTCGACCAGGCCGACGATCGTGAGACGCCGCGGACCCTCCGGCTGGTCGTCGATCATGATCGAGCGCCCGATCGGGTCCTGATCGTGGAAGGCTTGCTGCGCCAGGGTGCGGTTGACGATGACGACCCCCGGCGCGCGCGCGTCGTCGGTCGCCTCGAAGTCGCGGCCGCGCAGGAGGCGCATGCCGAGCGCCGCGAAGCAGCCGGGACCGACGACCCGGTAGTGCGCCGCCTCGACGGCGTTCGGATCGGCGGGCGGATGATCGGCATCCCAGTAGTCGGCGCTCCCGATCTGGCCGCTCATCGGCGAGATCGAGATGAAGCCGGCGGTCGCGACACCGGGCAGCGCCTGGAGGAGCGGTCGCAGCCGATCGTGGAACGTGTTCATCGCCTCGGGCTTCGCGTAGCGCGCCTTCGGCAGGGAGAGGCGTGCGACCACCACGCCCTGCGGGTCGAACCCGGGGTCGACGGCGAGAAGGCGCGCGAACGATCGCAGGAAAAGCCCCGCGCCGGCGAGGAGGATCATCGCCAGAGCGACTTCGCCGACCACCAGGAAGCGCCGCACCCGCCGCCGGCTCGACCGCCCGCCGGCGCCGAGGTCGCCGGCGCCGCCCCGCGACCGGGCCGCGCCTGGTCTCGACGCGTCGCCCGGTGCCTGCGCTTCGCCGAGCCCCGTGCGCGACGCCAGGATCGCCGGCCACAGTCCGATGAGAAGCGTCGCCACGACGGCCGCGACACCGGCGAACGCCGCCGATCGAGCGTCGAGGACGATCTCGTACGCGCGCGGCAGGATCCGCGGCGCGATGCGGGCGAGTCCCTGCGTCGCCCAGAAGGCGAGCAGGAGACCCAGCGCCACCCCCGCCGCCGCGAGACCGGCGCTCTCGAGAAGGATGAGACGCGCGAGCCGGGCGCGCGTCGCTCCGAGGGCGGCGCGCACCGCCAGCTCGCGGCCGCGCCCCACGGTCCGGACCAGCATCAGCCCGGCGAGATTGGCGCAGGCGATGAGGAGCACGCAACCGACCGCGCCCGCGAGCACCAGGAGGGCGGGCCGGGCCGCTGCGGTGATGTCGTCCTGGTACGGCGCGACGCGCACCGCGCGCTTCGTGCCATTCGCCTCCGGGTACTGCGCCGCGAGACGCGCGGCCATGGCGCTCATCTCGGCGGTCGCGGTCCCGGGCGTGGCGCCGGGGGCAAGCCGCCCGATGCAGCGAAGCATCGCCATGGCGCGCCGGTTCTCGCGCGCCGGGTCGTGCTCGGCGGCGAGCGGCACCGCGAACTCCGCGATCTGATTCAGGAACCGGACGGGTTTCGGCAGGATGCCGACGACCTCGTACGGCTCGCCGTTCAGGACGATCGACTTGCCGACGATCGCCGGATCGCCGGCGAAGCGGCGAGCGAGCAGTCCGTGCGTCAGGACGACGACCTTCGCGTTGGCGCGGTCGTCTTCGGGGAGGAGCGTCCTCCCGGTCTCCGCCGTGACGCCCAGGAGCGTGAACAGGTTGCCGCTCACCCGCATCCCCTGGAGACGCTCGGCGTCGCCCGAGCCGCTCAGGTTGGCACCCATGCCCGCGCCCGCGGCCAGCCCGGACAGGCTCCTGGTCTCGTGCTGGTACTCGAGGAAGTCGGAGATCGACAGCGGGTAGCGGTCGGTGTCGCGGGTCACGAGCATCACCGAGACGACCGTGCCGGCGTCGCGGTACGGGAGTGGTCGCAGCAGGACGGCGTCGATCATCGCGAAGACGACGATGACGCCGCCGAGCGCCGCCGCCATGGTCAGGATGGCGGCGATCGTGAATCCGGGATCGCGCCGCAGTCCCCGCACCACCAGCCGGATCTCGTGCCACAGGTCGCGCATCGCCGCACCTCCCGGACCGACCGCATCATCGGCCGGCGAGGTCCATCATGCAAATTGATTGTTTTCTCCGGATGAATGAGGGATATTCATGCGTTATGGACCTCGAGATGCGCCACTTCCGCCTCGTGGAGGCGATCGTCGCCGAGGGCGGGCTGACCCGCGCCGGGGCCCGCCTCCACCTGACGCAATCGGCGCTGAGCCACCAGCTGAGGGATCTCGAGGCGCACCTCGGCACGCCGCTCTTCCTGCGCCTCAAGCGGCGGATGGTGCCGACCCCGGCGGGGGAGCGGCTCCTGCTCTCGGCGCGGCAGGTGCTGGACGAGGCGCGCGCGGCCGAGGAGGAGATCCATCGACGGGTGCGCGACGGGGAGGGACTCATCCGGATCGCGGTGCAGTGCTACACCTGCTACCACTGGCTGCCGGCGCTCCTGGAGCCATTCCGCCGCCGTCATCCGCGCGTGGAGGTCCGGATCGCCGCCGAAGAGACGCGCCAGACGGCGCAGGCGCTGTTCGACGGGAGGCTCGATCTGGCGCTCCTGTCCGACCCGCGAATGGACCCGCGCCTGGTCTACCGCCACCTGGTCGACGACGAGATGGTGGTGGTGATGGCGCCCGGGCACCGGCTCGCGAAAGCGGCGTTCGTGCCGCCGCACGAGCTCGCGGACGAGACCCTGTTCATGTACACCGAGCCCCAGGAGAGCATGGTCATGCAGCGCGTCCTCCGGCCGCTCGGCGTGACGCCGCGGCGCATCGTCAAGGTGATCCTGACCGAGGCGATCCTCGAATTGGTGCGCGCCGGCCAGGGGGTGGCGGTCCTGGCGTCGTGGAGCATCGCCCCCTGCGTCGCCGCCGGGGCGGTCGTGGCGCGGCCGTTCGGCCGGCAGGGGCTGGTGCGCCGCTGGCACGCGGTGCGATTGAAGGTCGCCGCGGCACCCGACTACCTTCTGGCGTTCGAGGATCTCCTGGCGAAGCATCCGCCGAGCGGCCGGCTGCCGGCGAAATCCCTCAGCCCGCCGCGTTCCCCGAAAGCGCGCGAAAGAGCAGGGCGCGCGCCACGCGCCAGTCGCGGTTGACCGTGCGCGGGTCGAGGTCCATCACCTGGGCGGTCTCCTCGATCGACAGCCCCGCGAAGAAGCGCAGCTCGACCATCTTCACGAGCCGCTCGCTCAATCCGCCGAGCGCCTTGAGCGCCTCGTCGATCGCCAGGATTTCGTCCAGACGCGCGTCGACCGCCGGCGCGTCGTCGAGGAGTTCCGGGCGGACGCCGGCGCCGCGCTTGCCGGCGCCGCGCCGCCGGGCGCGGTCGACGACGATCTGCCGCATGGCGGTCGCTGCCACTGCGAAGAAGTGCTGCCGGTCCTTCCACTCGGCGCGCGACTGATCGACGAGTCGCAGGTACGCCTCGTGCACGAGGGCGGTGGTGTCGAGCGACGCGCCGGCGCGCCGGCCGCCGAGGCGCGCGTGCGCCATCGCGTGCAGCCGTTCGTAGACCAGGGGGATCAGGAGGTTCAGCGCCTCGCGGTCGCCCGCGCGGATGGCGAGCAGGCGCTCGGTGATGTCGCCGGTCGGAGGCGTGGCCATGCGCTCACCGAGCCTAGCCCCGGAGAGCCGCGCCCCGCAAGGGGTCGCCGGGAGCGCCGGATGCCGTGGGGCCGGACGCCGCGCGGGCGCGCGGCGGCTCAGCGCGGGTCCGGCCGGGCCCGGGAGATCACCCAGAGCGCGGCCGGGAGCGCGGTGAGGCTCGCCAGCATCGAGAGCGTGAAGGCGCTCGCCGCCAGGATGCCGAACTGCCGCATCGGCGGGAGCCCCGAGAGCGTCAGCGCCATGAACCCGCCGGCGTTGATCAAGGTCGCGAACAGGATCGCCCGCCCGGCGACCCGGAGCGCGTGGCGCAGCCCCGCCTCCACGCCGCCCGCGCGCCCCTCCTGGTAATGGAAGAAGAAGTGGATCTGATCGTTCTCCGAGGCGCCGAGCACGGTCGAGGCGATCAGGATCGTGGCGACGTTGAGCGGGATGCCGGCGAGCCGCATCACCACGAACATCGTCAGGATGGCGAACACCGACGGGATCATCGCCATCAGGCGCGCCGCGCCGCTCCGGAAGACGACGAGGAAGGCCACGAAGATGATCGCCGCGGTCAGGACGAACGACTCGGTCAGGGTCGGCACGAGGTCCTCGGCGATCTTCGCCTGCAGCAGTCCGCTCCCGGTGACCCTGAGCCGGCAGCCGGCGAGCCCCGGGTCGCCGGCGACCGCCGCCGCAAACCGATCGGCGAAGTAGCGCTGCATCGCCGCGACGTCGGCGAAGGCGGCGCCCGGGTGCACCACGGTGATCCGGGCGTTCGAGAGCGTCGCGACGTCGAGGTCGTCCCTCAGGGCCGGCTCCTCGAGCAGCAGGGCTTCGAGTCGCGCCGCCATCCCGGCCCAGGCCGCGTCGTCGTCCGGCAGGCGGTCGCCGGCACCGGCGACGTAGTTCATGAAGCGCAAGGCGGTCGTCGGTCCGCTCACCGAACCGAGGCGATCGTCGGCTTCGAGATCGCGCATGAAGCGATCCAGGCCGCGCAGGAGCCGGGGGTCGAGGACCGTTCCGGGGGGCGTCGTCACCCACAGCTCGGCGACCGACAGGCCGCCGACCGCGCGCTCGAAGCGCCGGGTGTCGCGCGCCACCGGCTCGCCCGGGTCGACGTAGGCGAGCGCGTCGGTCTGCAGCGCCATCGGCGCGAGCCGGCCCGGCACGCCGAGAAGCGCGGCGACGCCCAGGAGCATCAGCGCGATCGAACCGGCGAGAAGGGGCCAGCGCCACCGGAAGGTCCACCCCGGGAGCGCGTCGAGGAAGGCGAGCAGCCGCCGACCGCTCGTCGTGCGGCGCCGGGTGATCGGCGTCTTCAGGAGGGACTGCAGCGCCGGGAACAGCGTGAACACCACCACCCAGGTGATCAGGAGGCCGGCCGCCACCCACAGCCCCATCTCGCGGATCGGGCGGATCTTCGACACCGCCAGCGCCGCGAACCCGACCGCGGCGGCGAACAGCGACGCGGTCGTAGCCACGAACTTGTTCGCCAGGCTGAAGACCTGGTGCGCCGCGACGTCGTCCCCTTCCGGCATCTCGGCGAAGCGCGACTGGAGATAGACCAGCGCGGCGGTGCAGGTGACCATGATGGTCAGCGGCACGAGCGCGGAGACGATGGTGAACGAGAACCCGGCGATGCGGCCGAAGCCGACCGTGCAGGCGACCGAGACGCCCAGCGTCAGCAGGACGGCCAGGAGGGTCCGCCAGGATCGGAACAGCACGAGGGTGATCGCCACCACGAACAGGCCGAAGAGCGGGAAGGCGCGCGCGGAGGCGCCCGCCGTCTCGCGCTCGATCCAGGCGTCGAGCCAGGGGCCGCCGACCCGCCGCACGGCGCGCAGCGGCGCGGGGGACTCGAGATCGGCAGCGAGGGCGCTGTCGATCGCCGCGAGCGCGGCGTCGCGTTCGGCGGCGCCGTTGACGTCGAGACGGAGCGGCATGCCGAGGAAGTCGTCGCCGACCAGGCCCTGGCGGCGGAGGAGCCGGGTGCCGAGGGCGAACGCCTTGAAGGCGGCCGGATCGGCGGCGGCGCCGGCGGAGCCGGGACGGGCGCGCGCGTACAGCGCGAGCGCCGAGAACGGCGCGACCCGCGGCAGGGCGCCGAGGCGGGCCTCGATCGCGGCGATGCGCTCCAGAACCGGGGGCGCGAACGGGTCGTCCGCCTCGAACAGCAGGATCACCTGCTCCCGCTCCGGGAAGATGGCGCGGAACTCGCGGTGATCGCGCGCATCGGCGTCATCGCGCACCACCAGGGTGTCGATGGCGGTCTCTGACGGCACCTGGCGCGCCAGCAGGATCGCGACCGGCAGGAGGAGGGCGAACAGGAGCGCGACGGCGCGGCGCGCGGCGACGACGCGCCGGAAGAGGGCGAGGAGCCGGGGCGGGGCCGCGGGTTGCATCGGCCCGCAAGACTATCGCACTAGAACTCGAAGGTGATGCTCGCGACCGGGAGCGGGCGCTGGAAATGTCCCTCCTGCCGATCGACCACGACCGTCCCGTCCGCCTGCGGCCGGTAGTCGAACCCGGTGGCGCAGCAGACGTTCTCGCGGCCATAGAGATTGGTGACCTGAAGCCGCAGGCCGAGCACGCCGCCGTCGAGGAAGAAGCGACGGGCGAGGGAGGCGTCGAGGCGGTGGTAGGCGGGGTACCGCAGCGCATTGCGCGGCCCCGGGATCGGGGTGACGATCGGGGCGCCGTCCGCGCCGGGGGTGCTGGTCGCGGTCATCCCGGTCGCCGGCCAGCCGCTGTGATAGACACCGGCGAATCCGATCTCCCAGGCCGCGGTCGGATGCCACAGCATGCCGAGGTCGGCGGCGTGCCGCTGATCGCGGCTCTCGGCGACCCAGCCGCCGTCGATGCGGTCGCGCGCCGAGGCGAGGGTGTAGGCGCCGTGCCAGAGGATCGAGCGGCCGGCGCCTCCCTGGAGCGCGACGGTGGCCCCGCGTCCGGCCGACGCCTCGGGCGCGACCTGCACCCGGTCGTCCGCCAGCTCGGGGAAGAGCCGGTACGGGTCGTAGAGGTTCTCGAAGTGCGGCGCCGGGGCCTCGGTGTCGCGCCGGAAGAGCGACACCACCATCGAGAGACCGGCACCGAGGCGCTGTTCGTACGCCAGGTCGGTCGCCGTGACCCGCGCCGCGGGAGCGAACTCGACGACCCCATCCGCGAGCGGCAGATCATCGATCGTCTGCGCCGGATGCAGCCGGCCCCAGCCGGCGCGCACGAGGCCGCGATCGCCGATCGCCGAGGCGATCTGGATCCGCGGACTGACCTGCCTCTCCCCGGCCAGCGACTGCCGGTCGCGCCGCACGCCCGCCTCGGCGGTCAGCCGCGCGCCGAAGCGCGCCCGCGCCGCGAGGTAGAGGCCGAGGTCGGTCCCCCCGGGAGTCACGGCGAGATCGAGGTCGCGGCCCGGGTCGCTCGCCGAGACCGAGCGGTACGACTGGTCCGAGCTCTGGCGGCGCGCGTCGAATCCCCACAGCAGGGTCGCGGTCTCGCTCGCGACGTAGACCCAGTCCTGGCGCAGGCCGAGAATCGCGGTCGCGGTGGACTGGTCGACCGCGCCGGCGCCGTCCGGAGCGAAGGTCGAGCCGCGACGCGCGCGCGCGAGGCGGCTGTCGGAAAGCAGGGTCTCGGTGTAGAGACGGGTGGTCCAGGGCGTCTTCCAGGTCAGCCAGGCATGCCGCTCCTGATCGGTCGCTCCGACCGATGCGTCGCCGGTGTCGCTCGCATAGTTCAGGTCGTCGTGCGCGGCGAGCAGGTGCAGGGCGAGGAGCGATCCTCCCGGCAGGCGCCACTCGGTCTTGCCGAACAGATCGGCGAACGCCGGATCGACCCCCTCCCCGTCGAGGGTGACGCTGTCGACCATGCTGTCGGGGCGCCAGGTGCGCGCCGACAGGAGCCACCCGCCTCCGTCCGCGCGCCCGTTCGAGGTGATCAGGCCCAGGTTCAGGTTCCCGGCGCCGACGAGGGTGCGTGCCCCGATCGGCGGCGCCAGCGTCGACAGGTCGAGCACCCCGGTCGCCTGGTCGGCGAATTGCGCCGGCAGGACCCCGGTGTGCGCCTCGACGCGGCCGACGGCGCGACCGTCGAGGATGCTCGCGAAGGCGAGGAAGTCCCGCAGATGGTAGGGCGCGTCGAGCGCCAGGCCGTCGAGCAGGACCAGCGCCCCGTCCTGCGGGCCGGCGGCGCCGCCGACCACCGCCGAGGTGTCGGCCGTGACCAGGCCCGCGACCGCCGCCGCCGCGCGCAGCGGGTCGTCGCCGATCGCGGAGGGGGATCGGAGCGCCGCCCCCTCGAGGGTCGTGACCGGCGCCGGGCCGGGCTCCCCCGTCCCGCTCACCCGCACCCGCTCGGTGAACCGCGCGCGGGCAAGTTCCGCCGGCGACGCCGGCAGGTCGGCACGGGTCACGATGATCGTCCCGTCCGGACCGGCGGTGGCGGTCAGTCCATAGGGCGCCAGGATTTCGTCCAGGATCGCGCGCGGCGCGACCGCGCGCGGTTCCGCCGCGACGGTCATGCCGGGTCGGACCAGCCGGGTGCTGTAGACGAGGGGGAGACCGGCCTCACGGAGCCGCGCCAGCGCCGCGGCGAGGGACTTCCCGGCATATCCCTCCGCCGCGCCCGCGAGCGCGGGGACGAGGAGGATGAACACCGCCAGCGCCACGCCGACGGCGCGGCGCGCCAGTCCGGGCCGTTCGGTCACGTCGGCCCCCGATGGAAGAGTGCCTCCATTCTACCGGAGGGTCGGGGTCCCGGCGGGACGAACCTCAGCGGGGGTCGCCCGGCTCCCGGGGCCGCTCGATCCGCAGGACACGCCCCTCGCGATGCGCCGCAAGTCCGCAGGCCGGCAGAACGATCTCCGGGGTCCGGTCGGGACGAATCCCCGCGATCGATCCGTGCATCAGGATGCCCGGCGCGTCGGCGGCGACCGCGGGATCCGCGAACTCCACGCGCCAGCCGGTCTCGCGCGCGAGCCAGTCGAGGTAGCGGTCGAGGCCGCGCCCTTCGATGTCGAACGGTGGCGCGATCTGCTGGACCCAGTCCCAGTCGGCGTCGTCGTCGGCCGCGAGCGGCACGACCCGGGTCGTCCCGTCGGTCGCGACTTCGATCCGGCTCCCGGAACCGGCGGTGACGCTGCGATCGCCGCGGGTCAGGCGCGCCAGCCCGCGGCGGACCTGCACCCGGAGCGCGCCGGCGTCGAGGCGCACTTCGAACTGGGTGCCGATGTCGGTGACCTTGCCGAGGGGCGTTCCGATCTCGAGCGCCGGGCGTTGCGCCCGGCCCGATTCCGATCCGCTGTCGAGGTACAGGGCGCCACGCCCGAGCGTCAGGCGATCCGCCCCGTCGAAGCGCACCTCGGTGTCGGCGTCCAGCCGCAGCGACGCGCCGCCGGCCAGCTGGATCGCGGCCCTCCCGCCGGGACCGGTCACGACCGTCGCACCCGGCGCGATCGACCCCTCGGGCGCCGCGGCGCCGGAGGCGGCGCGCACCTCGCCGTCGATCCGGATGAAGGCGGCGACCGGTCCCTGCGGCGCCTCCCCGCGGCGCGCCAGGAAGAGCCCCCCGCCGGCGAGCAGGATGAAGGCGGCCGCGACGGCGAGCCACCGCCGGTTGCGCCGTCGCGCCGGGGCGATGGCGGCGCGCCAGTCGCTATGCACCGCGGCACGCACCCGTGCACGCGCCGCGTCGGGCGGCTCGGGCCGCCGACCCGCCAGCTTCAGGAGGGCGGCCATCTCCTCGTCGCGCAGCTCGCTGTCAGGCATGCGTCACTCCCTGGTCGCGGCGCCCGGAGCGCCGTGCGCCATCGCCGCGAAGCCGTCGCGGAAGGCTTCGCGCGCCCGGGTCAGCATCGACTCGGCCGCCTTGACGCTCAGGTCGAGGCGCGCCGCGATCTCGCGCACCGACCGACCCTCGAGGTATTTCCATTCGAGCGCGTCGCCGTAGGCGCCGGGCAGAGCGTCGAGGATCACCTGCACCTGTCGGGCGATCTCCCGCCGTTGCGCGGCGGTCTCGGGGTCGGACCCGCCGAGCGCGGCGAGCGAGTCGAGCGCCGCGCGCACTTCCGGGTTCTCCTCGCGCAGCGGCACGTCATCGAGGCGCCGGCCGCGGCGTTCCCGATGCTCCGCGATGCCGCGCCGGCAGATGGTGCACAGCCAGGTGAACAAGGCCGCTTCCCCCCGGTAGCCGGCGAGCCCGGCAATCGCGCGGCAGAGGGCGGCCTGCACGACCTCCTCGGTCGCCGCCTCGTCGCCGTCGAGGCGGGTCAGGGCGAACCGGTAGAGGCGCGGGAACTGGCCGTCGAAGAAGCGGGTGAAGGCCGCCTCGTCGCCGTCCAGCATCCGCCCGACCAGCGCGCGATCGTCGTCGATCGGGTCGCCCATCTGCGCTCCGTCCGCCCGGGAGTGAGACGCCCCCGGCCCGGGGAATCCTTCGCCCAGCATCGCATGGTGGCGCGCAGCTTGTTGCACGCCCCGGCGGGCTTCCGAGGGCAGGGGTCGGGAGTCAGGCCGATTCCTGCGGCGCAACTCGACAGCCCGGCTAAGCCCTTTCCCTGGTGAGGTTTCGCACGATCGAGCAACAAGCTCTGCGCCACCATGGAAGGATCGAGGCGCCTGGGGCCGTCCTACCGGATGCCGGGCCGCTCATTTCGCCCGGGAGGAGGATCCCATGCGACAGCATCGACCGGGAACCGGGTCCGCCCTGTTCCTCATGATTCTCACGGGAGTGACCCTCGGCGCGACGCCCGCCACGGGCGGCACGCGCGGCGGGATGGCCTGCTTCACGAGCGCGCAACAGATCCAGCGCGCCTGCCTGGCAAGAGCGGGGGACGACTACTGGACCGCGCTCGCCACCTGCGCCAACCTGCCGGCGGCCGAGGCGCGGTCGTGCGGCGAGGTGGCGCGCGACACGCTCCGCGAGGCGAACGCCGACTGCGCCGATCAGTACGACGCCCGCGTCGAGCTCTGCCAGGCGCTCGGCGGCGGCGCCTACCAGCCGGTGATCGATCCGCACGGCTTCGTCGCGGGCGTCAATAACCCGCTCTTCCCGCTCGCCCCGGGGACGACCTGGGTCTACGAGGCGCACGGCTCCGAAGGCTTCGAGCGCGACGTGGTCACGGTGACCCACGAGACCAAGACGATCCTCGACGTCGACTGCGTCGTGGTCAGCGATCGCCTGACCCTCGACGGCGTCCTCAAGGAGGAGACCTTCGACTGGTACGCGCAGGACGTGGCCGGAAACGTCTGGTACTTCGGCGAGGACTCGCGCTCATACGAGGACGGCGACCTGGTCAGCATCGAGGGCTCCTGGAAGGCGGGGCGCGACGGCGCGCTTCCGGGCATCGTGATGGAGGCGCACCCGAAGACCGGCGATCTGTACCGGCAGGAGTTCCTCGCCGGGACGGCCGAAGACTTCGCCAAGGTGGTGAGCCTCGATCGGGCCGTCGCCGTCCCCGCCGGGACGTTCAATCACTGCGTCGCGACCCACGACTCCTCGCCCTTCGACGGCGACGAGTTCGAGAGCAAGTTCTACGCGGCCGACGTCGGCACCGTGCTCGAGATCGAGGCCGACGGCACCCGCGTCGAGCTGGTCTCTTTCACCAAGCCGTAGGCCTCCGGCGGGCGGCGCGCGCCGGCCCCCGCCGGCCCCGCCCGCGGTCCTTGTGCCTGATCGGCGCCGGGTGCGAGAATCCCCGCGGGGACCCGGGGAATGCCGCAACCGATCAGCGTCAATCAGGACCTGCTGGCGATGGAGTACGCGGTGCGCGGGCCGATCGCGCAGCGCGCCGCCGCCCTGCGCCGGCAGGGAAAGCCGGTCATCCCGTGTCACCTCGGGAATCCGCAGGCGCTCGGACAGGATCCGATCACCTTCTACCGGCAGGTCCTGGGTCTGCTCGAGGAGCCGGCGCGCATCGCCCGCGAGCGGCGCCTGAACGCCTCGCCCGAGGCGGCGCGGCTGCTCGGCGCCGAGGACCGGTACCCCGAGGACGTCCTCGAGCGCGCCGCCTCCATGCTCGCGAACCTGCGCGGCGGCATGGGGGCCTACACCGAGAGCGCCGGGCCGCTGTTCATCCGCGAGGCGATCGCGCGGTTCATCGATCGACGCGACACGGTGGGGAGCGGCGCCGCCGCCGCGCCGCCCGCCGCCGCCGACCCCGATCGCATCTATTTGACCAACGGCGCGAGCGAAGCGGCCCGCTTCCTGATCGAAATGCTGATCGGCGACCGGCGTGACGGCCTGATGATCCCGACGCCGCAGTACCCGCTCTACTCCGCCACCATCCGCAAGAACGGCGGCACGATGGTGCCTTACTTCCCGGACGAGGAGTCGGGCTGGACCCTCAGCCCGGAGCGGCTCGAGGAGGCGCACCGCCAGGCGGCCGCCGACGGGGTGCGGGTGAAGGGGATCGTGGTGATCAACCCGGCCAACCCGACCGGTGCCGTGCTCGACGAGGCGAGCGTCGAAGGGGTGGTGCGCTTCGCCGAGCGGCACGGGCTGGTGATCATCGCCGACGAGGTCTACCAGGAGAACGTCTACGGCGACCGCTTCGTGTCGTTCGCGCGCGTCGTCGGCCCGCGCGACGTGCCGCTCTTCAGCCTGCACAGCACCTCGAAAGGGTTCTACGGCGAATGCGGGCACCGCGGCGGCTATCTCGAAGCGCGCAACCCGCCGCGCATCGAGGGGACCGCCCTCAACTTTTGCGATCTGCTCCTGAAGGAGGCCTCGGTCAGCCTCTGCTCGAACACCGTCGGCCAGGCGCTCACCTGCCTGATGGTCACGCCACCCGAGCCGGGGGCGCCGTCGCACGCGCGCTTCACGGCCGAGCGCGAGGGAATCCTGCGCGGGCTGTACGAGAAGGCGGGGCACATCCGGCGCGCCTTCGAGTCGATGGAAGGAGTCCGCTGCTTCGGGCGGATCGGGGCGATGTACCTCTTCCCGCGCCTCGAGGTGATGCCGGCGGGGGTGACCGACTTCGACTACTGCATGGCGCTCCTGGAGGAGACCGGCTTCTGCACCGTCAACGGCGGCGGCTTCGGGCAGAAGGCCGGGACCCAGCACCTGCGGATTGCCTTCCTGCCGCCGATGGCAACCCTCGACGAGGCGTTGCCGCGCTGGATCGCCTTCCACAACCGGTTCGTGCGCCAGCCGGCGCGCGTGTGAGGGACGGGATGTCGCAGATCGTCGGGATCGCCGGCGCGCTTCGGCACGCCTCGTACAACCGGGCGCTCCTGCGCGCCGCGGTCGAGGCGGCGCCACCGGGGATGAGCATCGCCGTGCACACGCTCGACGACATCCCGCTCTACAACGGCGACGTCGAGGCGGCGGGGATTCCTCCGGCGGTGACGGCGCTCAAGAGCGCCATCCGCGCCGCCGACGGGCTGCTGATCATGACGCCGGAATACAACCACGGCATGCCGGGCGTCCTGAAGAACGCGGTCGACTGGTTGAGCCGTCCGCCGAAGCCGCAGGCGTTCGATCAGAAGCCGGTGGCGATCGGCGGCGCCACGCCGGGCGGCTTCGGCACGCGCGGGGCGCAGTACCAGCTGCGGCAGTGCCTGACGCCGCTCAACGCCTTCG
>DATKFL010000119.1:0-2327 GCA_035511355.1 Dongiaceae bacterium | reverse complement strand
CGCGAGCGGCGGCGCCCCGTCCGGACCCAGGCGCACCGCGAGCGCTTCGACGAGCTGCAGCTGGACGTCGGCATCGCGCACCTCGGCGAGCGATCGCCGCACCCGCCGCACCCGCCGGCGCAGGCGGCGTCGGGCGGTCTCGGGGATCGCACCGCCCAGCAGATCGATCAACTCCTGGAGCCGCCGGGTCGCGACCCGGAGATCGTGCACGTCGTCGGGCGTGCCGCGGTGCCGCACGTCACGCCGACGCCGGAGCGCCGCCGCCGTGCGCCGCCGGAGCGCGCGCAGCAGATCGGGACGAGGCTCGATCGCCGCCCCGAGCCCGCGGCTGGTCCCCGATCGCACCGACTCCCCCGCGGCCCGACCCCCGGCCGCCGCCCCTTCCGGCGCCTTGCGCATGGAGACATCCTAATCGACCGGCCCCTCGGGACGAAACCACGGAACCCGTTGCAAAATCGTACGTTACCGATTCGTCACCGATTCGTCACGGAGGTACCCCTTCCTTCTTGTATACTTCCTTTCCATCACCCATGAGCCCGGCCCGGCGTTCCACTTCCCCGCGACCCCGCACGAGTTCCCGCTCCCGACCGCGCGGCCGCCTGATCGTCGTCGAAGGAATCGACGGCTCGGGCAAGAGCACGCAGATCCAGCTGCTCCACAAGTGGCTCGAGGCGCGCGGGCATGAGGTCGTCTTCACGGAGTGGAACTCGTCCGACCTGGTCCGCCAGGCGACCAAGCGCGGCAAGAAGAAGAACCTCCTGACCCCGACCACCTTCAGCCTGCTGCACGCCACCGACTTCGCCGACCGGCTGACCTACAACATCATTCCGTACCTGAAGGCCGGGATCACCGTGCTCGCCGACCGGTACATCTACACGGCGTTCGCGCGCGACACCGCGCGCGGCGTCGACCCGCGGTGGGTGCGCGACCTGTATGCCTTCGCGGTGAAGCCGGACGCGACCTTCTACTTCCGCGTGCCGATCGACGTGGCGGTGCAGCGCCTCCTGGGCGCGCGCGCCAAGATCAAGTTCTACGAAGCCGGCATGGACGTCGGCCTGTCGGCCGATCCGGTCGAGTCGTTCCGCCTCTTCCAGGGGAAGGTGATCGACCAGTACGACCGGCTCACCGGCGAGTATGCGTTCCGGGTGATCGACGGCACCCGCAACATCGACGCGCAGCAGCGCCAGGTGCGCGACATCGTGCGGCGGCTCTACGACGATCCGGGCGGGGAGGCGGCATGACGCGCTTCTTCGGCAACGGCCTGCCGTACACCGACATGGGCGAGCTCAAGGGAGCGCTGATCACGATCGAGGGGACCGACGGTGTCGGCCGCAGCACCCAGATGATCCGCCTCAAGCAGTGGCTCGAGGTGCAGGGGTACGGCGTCATCGAGACCGGCTGGACCCGCTCCGAGCTGATGTCCGAGACGATCATGGCGGCGAAGGCGGGGCACAGCATGAACCAGCTGACCTTCAGCCTCCTGTACGCCACCGACTTCGCCGATCGCCTCGAGAAGATCGTCATCCCGGCGCTGCGGTCCGGGTTCGTGGTGCTGGCCGACCGGTACGTCTTCACCGCCTTCGCCCGGAGCGTCGTCCGCGGCGCCGACCCCGCCTGGATCCGGAACGTCTTCGGCTTCGCGCTGGTCCCCGACATGACGCTGTATCTCAAGATCGACGTCGACTCGCTCCTGCCGCGGCTTCTCCGGAGCCGCCGGATCGACTTCTGGGAAGCCGGGATGGACATGCACCTCGGCACCGACCTGTACGAGTCGCTGCGGCGCTACCAGTGGCGCCTGATCCGCGAGTACCACCGGATGGCGCGGCGCTACGGCTTCATCAGCGTCGACGCGACCCTCGACCCCGACGAGATCCAGACGCGCATCCGGAAGCGCGTTCAGGCGCTCCTCGAGGAGCGCCGCATGCAGGCCCTGACCGAGAACCTCCAGGCGCTCCGGCCGCTGCTGTTCGAGACGCCGGACGACGTCGAGGCGAACCGGCCCGCGGGACGCCGCCTCGCCGGCGCCGACGATCCGACGCCGCCGGTGCTGGTCGCCCCGGGTCGTCCGCGCCCCGAACGCGACGACGCGTAGCCGTCGCGCATGCGACTTCTCCTGCTGCGGCACGCGATCGCGGCGCCGCACGATCCCGAGCAGTTCCCCGACGACCGCGCCCGCCCGCTGACCAGGGAAGGCGAGCGCCGCATGCGGCGCGCCGCGCGCGGCATGCGCCGCCTCGGCGTGAAATTCGATCTCATCCTGACCAGCCCGCTGGTGCGCACGGTGGCGACCGCGCGGATCGTCGCGGCGGTCTGCCGGCCGCGCGCCG
>DATKFL010000118.1:0-9248 GCA_035511355.1 Dongiaceae bacterium | reverse complement strand
CATGCGGGTGATGGTCTCCTCCGCCGGCATCCCCAGCTCGGAGAGCGCCCGGAGGCTGGCCTGGAACGACGCCATGAGCAGGGCGGCGGGCATCCCCTTGCCGGCGACGTCGCCGAGCCCGAGCCCGAAACGCCCCGACTCCAGCTCGATGTAGTCGTAGTAGTCGCCGCCCACCGCGCGGCACATGAGGCTGGTGCCGAACACCTCGTACCCCGGCATCGTCGGTCCGCCAGCGGGCAGGAGGTGATTCTGGATCTCGGCGGCCTTCTGGATCTCCTGCTCCATGCGCTCGGCGGCGACCGCCTGCTCGAACAGGCGGGCGTTCTCGATCTTCACCGCGGCGACGTTGGCGAGGTGGGTCAGGAGGCGCAGGTCGTCGATGGTGAACAGCCCCGCCTTCTGGCGGCTGTCGACGTACAGCAGGCCGATGACCTCCTTGTTGTTCCAGAGCGGCACGCACATGAGCGATCGGATCTGCTGGATCTCGACGCTCGCGCCCGCCTTGAAGCGCTCGTCGAACAGCGCGTCGGAGGTGAGGATCGACTCCTGTTTCTGGATGACCCGGTGCGCGATGGTGCGGCTGATCGAGATCGATCGCCCGGTCTCGGCGGGCGGCACCCGCACCACGTGCGGGTTGAGGGTCTCCCCCTCGCGCATCATCAGCAGGCCGCGTTCGAAGCGCACCGCGCGCCCCGCGAGGTCCATGATCTTCTCGAGCAGCTCGTCGAGCGGCCGGTGGAAGACCAGCTCCTTGTCGGCTTCGAAGATGATGTTGAGCGCCGCGTTGGTGAGCCCCATCGGGGGCGGCGTGCCGGGCGCATCGGGGATCGGCTTCCCCTTGCTGCTGAGCGGCGGCGAGGTGGCGCCGACGATCACCGAGATGCCGGCCAGGTTCGGCGTCTTCAGGTCGTCGACCGAGAGATGGATGGTGCCGGGTCCCTCCGGAGCCGGCACGTCGCTGAACTCGACTTCGCTTCGGGGATGGCCGTTGAACACCAGGCTGGTCGTGCCGAGCCGCACGCGGTCGCCCGGGTGGAGCAGGGTCGGCTGATCGATCCGCTTCTCGTTGACGAAGGTGCCGTTCTTGCCGCCGGCGTCGAGGACGAAGAAACCGTTCTCGCGCTTGACCAGCTCGGCGTGCAGGCGCGAGACGTTGAGGTCCTGGAGCACCAGGTCGCTCGCCGACGATCGGCCGACCTTGAGATTGGTGCGGGTCAGGTCGAACTTCGAGGTCGAGCCGTCGGGGTTGACGATGGTCAGAAAATCCATGCGCGGATGCTACCGTGTCGCTCGGGTGACGGTCAACGCGCGGCTCCGGCGGGCGCGCCGTGGAGCAGGCGTTCTGGCGGCGCTCCGGTTCGAGGGGCCGGCCTCTCGGGCGGGCTGGTATGATGCGCCCGTTCCGGCGCGCCGAGGGGGGAGCGACCGGCACCACGGGAGGAGACGACCATGCGACGCAGTTTCGCGGCCCTCGGAGTGCTGGCAGCCCTCGCCCTGGCGACGCCGGCCATGGCGGGGGACACCCCGCATTTCAAGATTTTCGGCGGCATCTCGTACGTCTCGCCGCTCGGCGAGGACGACGTCACCATCGGCAGCATCACCGACTCGGTGCAGGGCTCGAACGAAACGGGATACGAGTTCGGGTTCGAGTGGCGATTCGGCAAGTGGTTCGGGCTCGAGGCGTCGTACGTCGACGTGACCCAGGAGTTCGAGTTCAACAACACCACGATCGAGAGCGACATGAAGCCGATCAACGTGGCGCTCAACTTCCACCTGATCCACAGCAAGTTCGTCGACTTCTACGTGGCGCCGGTCGCCTCGTTCGTCGAGTGGGGCGACTTCGAGATCCCGGGCGGCGGGAGCGAGTCGGTCGATTCCGAAACCGCCTACGGCGTGCAGGTCGGTCTCGACATCAGTCTCGGCAGGAATGTCGCGATCATCGGCGGGGTGCGCTGGCTCTCGCTCGACATCACCCCCGATGATCCGAGCGTCACGGACGACCAGTCGGTTGCCGTCGACCCGCTGTTCACGCGGCTCGGGATCGCGTTCCGCTTCTAGGACCAGGCCGCCCCGACACCGGGGCCGCGACTTAGTCGCGGCGCCGGATCAGGACGATCGACAGGTCGTCCTGCGGCCGGACGTCGCCGAGGAAGCGGTCGACTTCGCCGAGGAGCCTCCCGCCGCCGTCGGCGGGCTGCTGCTCGCGGAGCGCCGGCGCCAGGCGGGTCAGCCGTTCGAACCCGAACTCCTCGTCGGCGCTGTTGCGCGCCTCCACCAGCCCGTCCGAATAGAGCACCAGGAGATCGCCCGGCTCCAGGTCGACCCGGGTGACGGTGTAGGTCGACTCCGGAAACATGCCGAGCGGCAGGCCGTCGGGGCCGAGCGGCAGCACCACGCCGCCGGCGCGCACCACCAGCGGCGGATTGTGACCGGCGTTCAAGAGCGCGATCGACCCGCCCTCCGCCGGCAGCTCGGCGTAGATCAGGGTCGCGAAGCGATTGTCGAGCCCGTCACGGCAGAGGACCTGGTTGAGCCGGGCGCCGATCTCGTCGAGGCTCGACGCGCCGGGTGCAATCGCCCGGAGCGTCGCCTGCAGCTTGGCCATCAAGAGCGCCGCGCCGAGCCCCTTCCCGGCGACGTCGCCCAGGGCCACCCCCACCTTCCCCGGGAGCTCGATGTAGTCGACCAGGTCGCCGCCGACGTCGTTGGCCGGACGGGTGTGGCTCCAGAGCGCGAAGCCCGCGACCTCCGGGTCGCGCGACGGGAGGAGCGCCAGCTGCACCTGCCGCGCGATGGCGATCTCGTCGCGGGCCAGCAGCTTGTCCTTCAGCTCGAGCGCCAGGACGAACAGCAGGATCAGGAAGCCCCAGGGCGAGGCGTCGAACGACACCTGGACGCTGCGGACCTGGAAATCGGCGCGCGCCAGAAGCGCCAGCAGAAGCGCAATCACCAGGAGCAGCCGGCGCTGCGGGGTCAGCTTGAGGAGCAGGCTCTTCAGGAACCAGAGCGGGATCCAGATGGCGCGACGGACCCGCCCCATGCGCGCGAGATCGGCGCGGCGCTCTTCGTCGAGATAGAAGTGGTACAGCGCGCGCAGGTCGCGACGCACCGTCTGCGGAAGTTCCTGCGCCCGGACCTCGTTGAACATCCCGCGTCGGCTTTCCGCGCGCGCGGTCCTAGCGGCGCCCCTTGTCCTCGTCGTAGAGCGTCAGGACGGCGTTGGCCACCGTCCGGAACGACTCCTTGACGTCCGGGTAGGTCGTCAGCGTCACCGTGCGCGCCGCCTCGACCCGCGTGAGCCCCTTCTTCACCGCCTTGTCGACCTCGACCGACAGATCCTTGAGGAAGTCGCGCGCGTGCTGCAACCCCTTGATGTCGGTGACCGGACCGTGACCCGGGATCACCCTGGTGTCGGGCGGCATCATCGAGAGGAGCTGGTCGAGCGAGCGCAGGTAGCCGTGCGCGCTCCCGCCTCCCTGGGCGTCGATGAACGGCACCATCCCGTTGAACAGCAGGTCGCCGGTGTGCAGCACCTTCTCGCGGCGGAACCAGACGACCGAGTCGCCGTCGGTGTGCCCCGGGCCGAGATGGAAGACCTCGGCCGGCTGATCGCCGAGCCAGATCGTCACCTTCGAGTCGAAGGTGAGCCCCGGGGGCGCGGCAGCCGCCGGGTCGAAGTCCTTCATGCTGTCGAGGAAGAAGTGCATCAGGTCGAGGTCGTGGCTCAGGGCGATCCGGTAGCGGTCGGCCGGGTCCTTGAGACCCTCCAGCTCGACCTCCAGCGCATGGATCTTGTCGGGAAAGGTCGCCTGCACCACGCGCGGGAAGTCGAGGAGCCGCGGCCGCACCGATTCGTGCGCGACGATCTCGGCGATCGGCTTGAAGGTCGGGTTGCCGCCGGTGTGATCGGCGTGGTAGTGCGTGTTGACCAGGTACCTGATCGGCTGGTCGGTGACGCTCCTGATCTGGGCGAGGATGCCGGGCGCGACGTCGGCATACTGGTCGTCGACCACGACGACGCCGGAATCGGTCACCATGAACCCGACGTTGCCGCCCTTCCCGAAGACGCAGTAGACCCGCTCGCTGACCTTTTCGAGCTTGAAGGTCGGCGGCTTGGCGGGCTCGTCGGCGTCGGCGTGGCCCGAGTGCGCAAAGGCCGCGCGGGTCAGCGCGAGCGCGGCGGCCCCGACGACCACGAGGGCCCGGAGACGGCGGGTGAGCGGATGGCGACGCATGCGTCCTCCAGTGGCGCGGCCGGAACCGGCGTCAGTCGGCGCGCGCTCCGTTTTCGAGCAGCATCAGCATCAGGAGATCGGCGCGGCTGTTGGCGGCGAGGGCCAGCGGCGTGAAGCCGCTGCCGTCGCGCGCGTTGACGTCGGCGCCGCGTTCGACCAGGAGCCGCGCCACCTCGGTCTGCTTGTTGGCGGCGGCCGCGTGCAGGGGCGTGTTGGCCTGCGCGAAGGTCTCGCTCTTCGAGCGCGCGTTGACGTCGGCGCCGCGTTCGATCAGGAAGGCGGCCAGGTCGCGATGGCCGAAGAAGGCCGCGAGATGCAGCGCCGTCCAGCCGTCGTGGCTGTACTCGCCGATCAGGGAGGGCTCCCGCCGCAGGATCTCCACGACCCGCTCCTTGAGGCCGATGGTGACGGCCTCCCAGAGGGTCGGCTCGGCCCCCGCGGCGATCAGACTGTCCATGATGTCGCGCCGTCCCAGGTAGGCGGCGGCCAGAAGGGCGGAGTCGCCGCGCTCGTTCCGTGCCGAGGCCAGCGCCGGCTCGGCGCGCAGGAGCTCGCCCACCTTCGCGGCGTCGCCGGTTCGAATGGCGCCGAAAATCTCGATCGTCTCGGGCATCAGGGTGCTCCCCTCGGAATTGGAGCGCCTATCCTCGCACAGGGGCGGCGCGGGCGGAAGGCCGGATTGCGGGGGAGGGGAGGCGACCGCGCCTACTGCACGCCGGCGGTCAGGGGCCCCTTGTCGGAGAGGTAGCCGTTCGGATTGACCGTGCGACCGTCGTGACGCACTTCGAAATGCAGGTGGGTGCCGCGGGCGTTGCCGCTCCTCCCGACCAGCGCGATCCGCTGCCCGACGTGCACCGTTTCTCCGGGGTGCACGAGGAGCTTCTCGGCGTGCGCGTACAGCGTGCTCAGCCCGTCGCCATGGTCGATCACGACGCGCCGGCCGTACGGGCCGTCGAGCCCCGCTTCGACCACGACGCCGGAGGCGGCGGCGCGGATCGGATCGCCCTCCTGGCCATCGATGTCGATGCCGGCGTGGTGCCCGTGCTTGCCGCGGCGGCCGTAGGGCCCCGTGATGATGCCGGTGAGGGGCCAGGCCAGGTGGGTCGAGGAGCGCCGCTCGACCGAAAGGCCGTCGTCGGGCGGGCCGGTGTGATCGACCTCTTCGTCATCCTCGTCGTTGTCGAGGCCGAGGTCGGCGACTCCGGCCTCACGCATCGCCGGGTGCTCCTGCGCGTCGCCCCCGCGATCGTCGTGGTGCTCCGCGCCGGCGCCGTCGCCGGGATAGTCGCGCCGTTCGCGCGCCCCCGGCACGAAGATCGGCGTGCCGGCGCGGATCGACCGCGGGTTGGTGATTCCGTTCGCCTCCATCAGGGTCCTGACCGGCACGTCGTACAGCCGCGCCAGCGAATAGAGGGTCTGTCCGGGCTCGAGGGTGTGCCGCACGCCCGGTGGAGCCGTCTTCGGTTTCTCCCGGGGGCGTTCGGCCTGTTCCGGATGATCCTCGGCGGGAGGCGGCGTCGGTCGCGCGACGGCGGAGGCCCGGGGCGCGGAGTGCGCCACCGGCGCCGGCGGGTTCTCGATCGGCTCCGCCACGACCGGCGTGACCTGCCGCCCGCCGCAGGCGGCCAGCGACAAAGTCGCCAAAAGCATGACCGGTAGTCCGGATCGCATCGCGGAGTAATATGGCCGACGAAAGTCCGCCTGTCCACTCCCCCCGCCCTCTGGCATACTGCGCCGGCATGCCGGCAAAATATCTCCGCGATCCGGTGCACGGGTCGATCGGTTTCGACACGGTGCGCGAACGGGTCGTCATCGACCTGATCAACACCCGCGAGTTCCAGCGCCTGCGGCGCATCCGCCAGCTGGGCGCCCTCTTCCTGACCTTCCACGGCGCCGAGCACACCCGCTTCACCCACTCGGTGGGGGTGGCCTGGATGGCGAAGCGGGTCTTCGACGCGCTCGCCGAGGGGGGCCAGATCACCCTCCGGCCGAAGGCGCGCGAGCGGGCGCGTCTGGTGGCGGTGGTCGCGGCGCTCCTGCACGATCTCGGGCACGGTCCGTTCTCGCACCTGTACGAAAAGGTCTTCGACGATCGATCGCACGAGGAGTGGACCCGGCTGATCATCCGGAACGGCCGCGGCGAGGTGGGACGGCTCCTGCAGCGCGCCGGGCTGACCGCCGAGGTGCTGGCGGTCTATGACCGGCGCTACCGCCCGGCCTTCGTGAGCGACATGGTGTCGTCGCAGCTCGACGCCGACCGGCTCGACTACCTCCTGCGCGACTCGCTGATGACCGGGGTGGCGTACGGGAAGTACGACCTCGAGTGGATCCTGATCAACCTGCGCCTCGCCCGGCGCGGGCGGACCGGCGACCTCAGGCTCTGTCTCAACGCGGCGAAAGGCTATCACGCCGCCGAACAGTTCGTGATCGCGCGCTACCTCATGTACCAGCAGGTCTACTACCACAAGACGGCGCGCGCCGCGGAGCAGATGATCCGCACCGCGCTGCAGCGCCTGGTCGACGCGCACCGCGCCACCGGCCATTTCCCCGAGCCGTGCGCGCCGGCGATCCGCCGCCTCATCGAGACCGGCGGCGACCTCAGCGTCGAGGACTACCACCACCTCGACGACTGGCTCTTTCTGTCGGCGTTCGAGAACTGGGCCTCGGCGCCGGCCGGGCAGGTCGACCCGATCCTCCGGGACCTGTGCGAGCGGATCACGCGGCGGCGGCTGTTCAAGACGGTGCGCATCGCCGCCGACGCGCGGCACCGCCCCTACACCCAGGCGCTCGACGCGCTCGCCCGGCAGTTCGAGACCCGGCGCTTCGACCCGCACTACTATCTGCTCGAGGACGACGCCATCGACCTGCCGTATCGCGACCTGGCCTACTCGGATCGAATGGGAAGGGCGCCGGAGGACATCGGGCTGGCGCGGAACGGGGTCATCGCCAACTACATGTCGGAGCGGACGGTGTCGCCGCTCATCGACTCGATCCGCAACGAGCCGCGTCAGATCCACCGCCTCTGCTTCCCGGCCGAGATGCGCTCCGTCGTGGAGCGGCGCCTCAGGCCGTTCATCTCGCAGGAGAGACAGTGACTCCGATCCTTCGCCGCACGCGGGCCGTCGCCGCCCTCGGGTTTCTCGTCACGGTCATCGCGGCCGTCCCGGCGCCGGCCGAGACGCCCCCTGCTCCGCCCGCGACCGAGGCGCCCGCTCCGGCGGCGCCGGAATCGGCGCCGCCCGCCGGCGACCAGCCCGCGGCGGCCCTCGTCGAGCATGGCGGCAGCGCCGGCGAGGCGCTCGCCTTCTTCATGGGCTCGCGCGACTACCGCACCATCCGCGACCTGAAATCGATCATGACCGCCGCCTGCCGCGCCGCCTACGACCGCGACCCGACGCCGTTCAACGGCAAGAAGGGGTTCGGGCTCTCGGCCTGGGACTACCGCGAACCGGCGCTCAAGCCGCAGGCGACCGCCGCCGGCATCGCGGTCAAGGGTCTCTGGGAGGACCAGGGGGAGGCGATCGAGGTGCGCACCGAGACCGTGCGCCTGGTGCGCGAGGCGGGCGGGCCGTGGCGCGTGGCCGCGATCGAGAAAACCGCGAGCGAGCCGTTGCGTTACAAGGAATCGACCCCCGGAGTGACGACGCTCCGGCAGATCCTGCGCGCCTGGATCCGGCGCGACTTCGCGGCCGCGAGGGGCTATCTCAGCGACGCCTACCTGAAGCGCATCGCCGGGCGGCCGGAGGGGCTCGAGGCGGTTTTCGCCGGCGACCCGAACGTGCGCCGCGCCGCCTTCCGGATCGTCGAGATCGCGCCGAAGGGGAGCGCGGCGGCAACCGCCCAGGTGCGGCTGGTCGAGGCGTCGCCGGGACTGCCGACCCGTCTCGACGGCGTGCCGAAGACCCTCGCCCTGGTGAAGCGCGGTTCGAAGTGGCTGCTCGACGACTGGCGCTGAGGCGCGGCTCGGACGCGCGCCGCGGCCGGAGTATAATGACCGCCCCTCGAGGGACCGGAGAGGTTCGAAAGCCGATGCCAGACCCGACACCCAGCCGGCGGGCCGACCCGACCCGCGACGCGGATCGTTTCCACGACGAGTGCGGCGTGTTCGCGATCTACGGGCACCCGGAAGCGGCGAACCTCACCTATCTCGGCCTGCACGGCCTGCAGCACCGCGGCCAGGAGTCGGCCGGCATCGTCTCGGCGAACGGCGAAAAGCTGTCCGAGGAGAAGGGGATGGGGCACGTCGCGCGCATCTTCAAGCGCCGCGCCCTCCGGCGCCTGAAGGGGTCGCTCGCGGTCGGGCACGTGCGCTACTCGACCGCGGGGAAGAGCAACCTCGCGAATGCGCAGCCGTTCCGGATCGCCTGCTCGAAGGGCGAGATCGCCATCGGCCACAACGGCAACCTGGTCAACGCCGACGAGTTGCGCCGCCAGCTCGAGGCGTCGGGCTCGATCTTCCGCTCCTCCTCCGACACCGAGGTCATCCTGCACCTGATCGCGCGCGCGCCGCAGGCCGACATCGAGGGGGCGATCGTGCACGCCCTCAAGCAGGTGGAGGGGGCCTACTCGATCATCTTCATCACCCGCGACCGGATCATCGCCGTGCGCGACCCGCGCGGCTTCCGCCCGCTGGCGATCGGCCGGCTGGGGAGCGCGCACGCGGTGAGCAGCGAGTCGTGCGCCTTCGACCTGATCGACGCCGACTTCGTGCGCGAGGTGGAACCCGGAGAGATGGTGGTGATCTCCGCCGCCGGAGCCGTTTCCTATCACCCGTTCCCGAAGGCGGAGCCGGTTCCCTGCATCTTCGAGCATGTCTACTTCTCGCGCCCCGACTCGTTCGTCTTCGGGCGGAACGTGCACGAGGTGCGCAAGGCGTTCGGCCGCGAGCTGGCGAAGGAGCAGCCGGTCGAGGCCGACGTCGTGGTCCCGATCCCCGACTCCGGCACCTACGCGGCGCTCGGCTTCTCGGAAGTCGCCGGCGTCCCGATGGAGTTCGGCCTGGTGCGCAACCAC
>DATKFL010000117.1:0-2492 GCA_035511355.1 Dongiaceae bacterium | reverse complement strand
CTCGACCGGCGGCCCTGGGTCCAGGGCGCGCCCTGGGTCGACGCGATGCGCGCCGCCTATCTCCTGCGCGCGACCCTCTTTCCCTACATCTATTCGAGCGCCTTCCTCGCGCATCGGGACATGCTGCCGCTGGTGCGGCCGCCGTACCTGGCCGACCCCGGTGAGGAGTCCGCGTACGCCAACGGGCAGGAGTACCTCCTCGGGCCGGCGCTCCTGGCGGCGCCGATCGTGACGCCCGGGGCGGGTCGGGATCGGGTCGCGACCCAGGCGGTCTGGTTCCCCGCGGGGCGCTGGCGCGACTGGCAGACCGGCGAGCCGTTCGCCGGCGGCGACGAGGCGATCGTCGCGGCGCCGATCGATCGGGTGCCGCTGTACGTCCGCGAAGGGGTGCCGATCCCCCTGCAGGCGATGGGGGAGCGGATGGCGGCGGGGCCGGGAGCGGCGCTGACCCTGCGCTGCTGGCCGGGTGCGGAAGCGGGGCGATTCACCCTCTACGAGGATGACGGCCTCACCGACGACTACCGCGGCGGCGCTGCCGCGACCACCGACCTGGCCTGCGTGCGCGAGGGGGATCGGGTCACGATCCGGATCGACGCGGCGCGCGGCGGCTTCCCCGGCTTCCCGGAGCGGCGCCGGTTCACGGTCGAGGTCGGCGGACTGGGTCCGACGCGCGCGGCGGCGGTCGATGGGCGGCCGGTCGCGATCACGCGCGACGCCGCGGCGCCGATCGATCGGGTGGAGGTTCCCGAGCGATCGACGCGCGAGCCCGCCGTCGTGACCATCGATGCGCCGGCCCTCGACGACGCGGCGCTGCGCAGTGCGGCGCGCGCCGCCGCCGACGCGCGCCCGGGCGGGGCGGAGGGTGACCGGGTCGAGGCCGGCGCCGCCTACGCCCTGCGCGGGCTGGCGCTGCATCAAAAGAAGGAAGGGGACGGTCTCGTTCTCCTGATCCAGGATCGCGATCGGATCGCTCCGGGCCCGGCCACCCTGAACGTCGAGGAGCGCGCCGGCCGCCGGGTCGAGCCGATCGCCACCGGGCGGCTCGAGCTCGACGGCGGCATCGCTCGTCGCGCGCTGCCGGCTTTCCCGCGCATGACCGATCCACCCGCCGGCGCGCCGCTCCTCCGGGTGGCGCGCCTCGAGTTCGTCGAGTCGGGCCGGCCGCGGGTGATCGAGACGGTCCTCGATCGCCGGCCGTCGGCGCTGCGTCGCTGGCGAATCGCCGGGCCGTACCCCTACGTCGTCGGCCGGCCGCTCGCGGAGCAGACGCAGGCCCCGGAGAAGACTGCCTCCAATCCGACCTCGGGAGGGGCCGCGGGCGGCGGTGACGGCGGCGGCTGGCGCGCGGTCGCTCCCGACGCCGAAGGGACGGTCGATCTGCGCGCCCTCTGGGATCGCGACGCGGCGATCGCCTACGCCGCCGTCGTCCTGCGTTCGCCGCGCGCGCAACCGGTGACTTTCGGGATCGCCTCGGACGACGGCGTCGAGGCCTGGTTGAACGGCCGGAAGATCCATTCGAACGATCTGGAACGGGCGCTCGATCTCGGCGCCGATCGGGTCGGCGCGCAGCTCGTCGCGGGACGGAACGTCCTGCTGCTCAAGGTGGCGAACGTGGCGCAGGGCTGGGGCTTCCGGGTCGAGGTGGAGAGTGCCGAGGCGCTCGTCGAGGAGGATGCCGGAGGGGGGTCGTGATCCGGCACCGCGATCCGGTGCGGAGATCCGCAAGCGCCGCGCTGGTCGTGGTCGCGCTGGTCGTGGTCGCCGCCCTGCAGGCCTGCGGGCCTCGTGAGCGGCCGCCCGATATCATCTTGATCACGGCCGACGATCTCAGTGCACCCGACCTCGAGCCGTACGGCCACCCGACGATCAGGACGCCGCGGCTTCTCCGGCTCGCCGCCGAGGGGATGCGCTTCGATCGCGCCTTCCTGACCTCGGCGTCGTGCAGCCCGAGCCGCTGCAGCACGGTGACCGGCCGCTACCCGCACGCCACCGGGGCCGGCCGCCTGCACGATCCGCTGCCGGCCGACCAGACCACCTTTCTCGAGCCGCTCCGCCGCGCCGGCTACTTCGTCGCCACCGCCGGCAAGTGGCACTTCGGCAAGGAGGCGCGCAGCCGCTTCGATCGGATCGACCCGGAGTCCCCGCCGGGCGGCGCCGGCGCCTGGATCGACGCGCTGCGGGCGCGGCCGCGCGACCGGCCTGCGTTCCTGTGGCTCGCCGCCGCCGACCCGCACCGACCCTACGCCGACGACGCGGCGGTCGCAGCGCATCCGCCGGGCGACGTGGTGGTGCCGCCCTACCTTCCGGACACCGAGGAGACCCGCGAGGACTTCGTGCGCTACTACGCCGCGGTCGAGCGGCTCGACTCCCTGGTCGGCGCCGCGCTCGACGAGATCGAGAGCGAGGGGAAGACGGCGCGCACCCTGGTCCTGTTCATGAGCGACAACGGCCGGCCCTTTCCGCGCGCCAAGCCGACCCTGTACGACGACGGC
>DATKFL010000116.1:0-14377 GCA_035511355.1 Dongiaceae bacterium | reverse complement strand
CCTCCGACTGCGCCACCACGGACCGGGTCAGGCGCGGAAAGAACACCTCGGCGAGCGTTCCGGTGGTCAGGAGCTGGGCGTTGGCGACGATCACCCAGGCGAACCCCAGCATCGTGATGCTCCCGGTCGGCAGGAACGAAGCGAAAGCGTTGTCCACGACGAGGTTGATCTGCCCGAAGTTCGCTCCCAGGCTCATCGGCAGGAAGGCGATCCAGAAGCGGCGGACGTCGCCCCGGGAGGTCTCAGCGTCGCGCGGCGCCGCGACGAAGCCGTCCGGGTCCCGGAGGAATGGCCGCGTCAACCCCCAGAGCAGGGTGAGCGCCAGGACGGTGCCGACGAGGGGCCCGAAACTCAACACCTGGATGCCGAGGTCGTCGACCGCCATCACGAGAAAAAGAAGTGTCACCGTGGTGGGCAGGAGACTGGCGTACGCCGGGACGCCCAGCAGCGACCGGGTGTGGAACAGGCAGCTCGAAGTCGAGAAGACGAGCCCGAGGAGCGCCGTGACCGCCGTGACCTGCAGGAGACGGCCCGCGAGGGCCACCGAGTCCTGCGGAAACCCGGGCGCCAGAACGCGGACGCAGGCCTGGGGGGCCAATTCGACCAGCAGGATGAGTGGCAACGCCACCAGGGCGATCGTTCCCAGGATGCGCAGCAGGTAGCGGCGCATCCCGGGGAAGCCTTCACGGCGGTCGATCGCCGCGAGGGTCACGAACAGGGTCGAATAGGCGCCGCCGACGAGAAAGACGACGACCGACGTCGGAATCGTCTGCGCCACGAGAAAGGCGTCCTTCTGCACCGAGGTGCCGAAGGCGCTCGCGGAGAGCACGCCGAGCGTGACGGTCAGCACGGCCGAGATGCCGCGCGCGCTGGAAACGACCAGGGTCGATCGCAGCGCGCTGGGCTGGTCGCTCAATTCAGGAGAAGGCCGACAGGCCGGTCAGCGCCTCGCCCACGATGAGGGTGTGGATGTCGTGCGTTCCCTCGTAGGTGTAGACCGCCTCGATGTTGCAGAAGTGCCGCCCGACCTGGTACTCGTCGGCGATGCCGCTGGCGCCGAGCATCTCGCGCCCGAGGCGGGCCGCCTCGCGCGCCAGCCAGACGTTGTTGCGCTTGGCGAGCGAGATCTGCACCGCGGTGGCCTTCCCCTCGTCCTTCAGGCGGCCGAGGCGCCACGCGAGAAGCTGCGCCTTGGTGATCTCGTTCGCCATGAAGACCAGCTTCTCCTGCTGCAGCTGGAAGGCGGCGATCGGCTTCCCGAACGCAATCCGGGTCTTGCCGTAGGCCAGCGCCTCGTCGAAGACCGCGAGGGCCGAACCGACGCCGCCCCAGGCGATGCCGTAGCGCGCCTGGTTGAGGCACATCAGGGCATTCTTGAGCCCGGTGGTCTTCGGCAGCAGGGCGGAGACCGGCACCTCGCAGTCCTGGAGGATCAGCTCGGAGGTGACCGAGGCGCGCAGCGAGAACTTCCCCTGGTGATCGCGGGTGGTGAAGCCGCGCGCGCCGCGCTCGACCAGGAAGCCGCGCACCGCCCCGTCTTCGCACTTCGCCCAGACCACCGCCACATCGGCGATCGATCCGTTGGTGATCCAGGACTTGGCGCCGTTCAGGACGTAACGATCGCCGCGGCGCACCGCCTTGGTGCGCATGGCGCCGGGGTCGCTGCCGGCGTCCGGCTCGGTCAGGCCGAAGCAGCCGATCGCCTCGCCCTTGGCCATTCTCGGGAGCCAGCGCTCCTTGTGCTCGTCCGACCCGAAGGCGTGGATCGGGTACATCACGAGCGCCCCCTGAACCGACACGAACGACCTGAGGCCGCTGTCGCCGCGCTCCAGCTCCTGCATGATGAGCCCGTAGGCGACGTTGTTGAGCCCGGCGCAACCGTAGCCCGTCAGGTTCGCGCCCAGCATGCCGAGCGCCGCCATCTCCGGGATGAGATCGGTCGGGAAGGTGCCGGCGCGGAAATGGGCGTCGATCACCGGCAGGACCTTGTCGGTGACGAAGGCGCGCACCGCGTCGCGCGCCAGGCGCTCCTCCTCGGAGAGCAGGGCGTCGAGGGCGTACAGGTCGAGCGCCTTGAAGGCGGCGGTCACCGGCGCCTCATGCGGCGTCGCGCTCGAACAGGACCGCCAGGCCCTGGCCGCCGCTGATGCACAGCGTCGCGATGCCCCGGCGCGCGCCGCGCCGCGCCATCTCGTGCAGGAGCGTCGTCGTGATCCGGGCGCCGGTGGCGCCGATCGGGTGGCCGATCGCGATCGCGCCGCCGAGGACGTTGAGCCGCGACCGATCGAGCTTGAGATCGCGCTCGCAGGCGATCACCTGCGCCGCGAACGCTTCGTTGAGCTCGATGAGGTCGACGTCCGCGACGCCGATCTGCTGCCGCTCGAACAGCGCCCGCATCGCCGGCACCGGTCCGATCCCCATCACCGCCGGGTCGACGCCGCCCGAGGTGGCGTCGACGATCCGCGCCATGACCGGCACGCCGCGGCGATCGGCCTCGGCGCGGGTCAGCACCACGATCGCCGAGGCGCCGTCCACCAGGCCGGACGACGATCCGGCGTGCACCGTGCCGTTCTTGCGGAAGACCGGGGGCAGGGTCGCGAGCGAGGCGGCGGTCACGCCGTCGCGTGGGTGCTCGTCCTGGCTGACGACGGTCTCACCGCGCGCGCCCTTCACGGTGACCGGGACGATTTCGTCCCGGAAGCGCCCCTCCTTGCGGGCGGCCTCGCATCGCTGCTGCGACTGGGCGGCGTACTCGTCCTGCTCGGCGCGGCCGATGCCGTACCGATCGGCCAGGGATTCGGCGGTCTCGCCCATCAGCTGCTGGCAGAGCGGGCAGAAGAAGCCGTCGCGGTACATCGCGTCGACGACCTTCTGGTCGCCCATCTTCACTCCGAAGCGCGCGCCCTCGAGCAGGTACGGCACGCGGCTCATCGACTCGGCGCCACCGGCGACGACGATGCGCGCCTCGCCGGTCAGGATGCTCTGGCGCGCGTTCATGAGGGCGCGCAGTCCCGAGCCGCACGCCATGTTGACCGTGTAGGCGGTCGTCGTGTCGGGGATCCCGGCGCGGTGCGCGATCTGGCGCGCCGGATTGGGGCCGACGCCGGCGGGGCGCGCGTTCCCCATGATGGTCAGGTCGACGTCGCCGGGACCGAGACGCGCGCGCTCGAGGGCGGCGGCGACCGCCACGGCCCCGAGCTCCGGCGCACTGACCGACGCCAGGCCGCCGCCGAACCGGCCGAGCGGCGTCCGGACGGCGCCGGCGACGACGACTTCCTGGGTGGCCGACACGAGGAACCCCGATGAGGGCTCTCCCGCAGGGGGAGGCCGCAAGAAACTATCACAGCGTCGTCGGGCGGCTCAACCGGCGCGCCGTCGCGACGGTGACGGCCTAATCCGGCGCGTCGAGGATGCGGCGGTAGAAGGCGAGGGTCGCCTCGACCATGGCGGGAATGCCGAAGCGCCCGACCGCGGTGCTCCGGGCCTCCGCGCCGAGGGCGCGGGAGGCGGCCGCATCGTCGAAGAGGCGCCGGATCGCGGCCTCGAACCCGGCATCGTCGTCATGATCGACGACCCGCGCTTCGCGGTCGGGTGTGAGAAGGTCCTCGAGCCCCTCGAATCGCGTGGTGACGATCGGCAGGCCCGCCAGCATCGCCTCGAGGAGCGCGTTCGGCGCGCCCTCGGTGCGCGACGTGAAGGCGAACAGGTCCGCCGCCGCCATCAGGTCCGGGACGTCGCGCCGGAGGCCCAGGAAGTGCACCCGCCCCTCCAGCCCCATGCGGCGCGCCTCCCGGGCCAGCGAGGCTTCCAGTTCGCCCGGACCGACGATGAAGAAGCGCACCGACTCCGCCGGCGCGAACCGGCGCGCCACCCGCAGGAGCATGGGGTAGTTCTTGTCGATGGCGAGCCGGCCGACGCTCAGGACGATGCGTGTCGCGGAGCCGCCGCCGTGCTCGGCGAGGAGCGCGGCGCGCGCCGCCGCCCGGTCACCGTGGACCGGAGCGACGCCGTTGGGAACGATGCCGATGCGCTCCGGCGGCGCTCCGATGTCGCGCCGGATCGCGGCGGCGACGGCCCGGGTGTTGCCGAGGTAGTAGACGCCGCGATCGCCGGTCAGCCGCGCGATTCGCAGCGACCGTCCCATCGCGATGCGGGTGCCGCGAATCGACAGGAGGAGGCGGCGCCCTTCGCCGCGGCGCGCCGCCAGGCGTCCCCACAGGCAGGCGTTCGGCAGCCAGCAATGCACGACGTCCGGACGCGCCTCCTCGATCGCCCGTCCCAGCCGGGCGACGAACGTGGGGCTCAGCCGGCTCGAGCGCGGCACGAGCCGCGCGTCCACGCCGCGGTCGGCGAACAGCCGCTGCGCCTCGTGGTCGTCGGATTCGCCGTAGTACAGCACGCGATGCACGGCGCGCCCGGGCGGCGTGTTCGCGACCAGGTGGAGGAGCTGCAGCTCCGCGCCGCCGGTGCTGAGGTGCGGGACGAGGTGAACGACGCGGATGACGGCGGAGGGGTTCAAGGGTTCGGGGTGTCGGGCACGGCGCCGCGCGAACGCGGGGCGAGCCGCCCGCGAATCTATCGGCCGCCGTCGATACTGTCAAGCGCCGTTCGATTGATCTCCGCCGCGGAAATCTGTTAGCGTCCCGTGATGCGCATCGCGCTCGTGGCCCATTCCAAGTCTCCCTGGGCGCCGCGGTACGCGCGGCACTTCCAGCGCGCCGGCCACGAGGTCACCGTCTACTCCTTCCAGGCGGGCACGATCGACGGGGTGCGCACGGTCATGCTCGGGCGCTCGGAGGATCCGAACCGCCTGCCGCGCTGGGCCTACTTCACCGAGATCCCGCGCCTCCGCCGCCTGCTGGAGGCGTTCGCGCCGGACGCGGTCCTGGCCACTTACATGGCCTCGAACGGCCTCGCCGCATCGGTCGCCTGGAAGGGGCCGCTGATCGTGTCGGCGCGCGGCGGCGACGTCCTGGTGCAGGCGGACCGTCCCACGATCCCGGAATGGATGTGGCGGCGGGTGATCCGCTTCGCCGGCCGGCGCGCCTACCGCGTGCACTCGGTCTCCGAGGAGATCTCGGAGGCGCTGGTCGAGGCCGGGGTGCCCCGGGATCGAATCGTCACCTTCCCCGCGGGCGTCGACGTGCGGCGATTCCCGCCGCGCCCGGAGCCCGACCTCGATCGTCCGCCGACGCGCCTGATCTGCACCCGCTGGCACGGCGTGGTCTACCGCAACAATCTGATCCTCGAGGCGTTCGCGCGCCTGCGCGCGGAAGGGCTGCCGCTCACCCTGCAGTTCGTCAGCGGCGGGCCGCTCCTCGAGGAGCGCCGCCGGCACGCGGAGGCGCTCGGGCTGGGAGATGTCGTGAGCTTCACCCCCCAGGTGGATCACGCGCGCATGCCGGAGATCCTGGCGGCGGCCGACATCTACCTGTCGGCCTCGATGAGCGACGGGACTTCGTCGTCCCTTCTCGAGGCGCTCGCGGTCGGCCTCCTGCCGGTGGTCAGCCGCATCCGCGCCAACGCCGACTGGATCCGTGACGGCCGGAACGGGCTCGACTTTGCGCTCGACGACCTCGACGATTTGACCCGGACGCTGCGCCGCGCGGTCGAGGATCGCGACCTCCGTGGCCGCGCCTGGCGCGAGAATCCGCTGCTCGCCCGGGAGAAGGGCGACGAGTCGCGGAACTCCGATCGGTTGCTGGCGCTCCTGGTCGAGGCGGCGACGGAATCGGGGTCCCGCGCCGCGGCGCTCAGCGCTCCGGCGCGCTGAACCGCGGCGGGGCGCCGTCCAGTCCGCGCAGATCGAGCATTCGCCCCCCTGTCACGCTGTCGCCGCGCGCGACCCACGCCGCGGCGGTGCCCCAGGCCGCGTCGCGGAAGAGGCGCGCGAGGCGCGCCGCGACGCGCGCGCGGCCGATCCCCTGCGACCACCGCATCGTCAGGGGAATCGGGTGGGGCGAGCGCCTGATTTCATCGGGGTCGATCTCGTAGGGATGAAAGTAGGCGGTCGCCGGATGGCGCCGGCGGTTGAGCCGCCGGATGGCGTCCTGATGCCAGGCCTACGGGAAGAGCCGGAAGTACCCGCCTCCGACCGCCGGCAGTCGCCGGCCGAGGCGGGTGCTGACCGCGAGCGGGAACTCGAGAAGGTCGCCGGCGCGCGCGCGCACCAGGAACGGCGCGTCGTACGCTTCCGGCACGCCGTAGCGCGGCCCCCTCCACGGGAAGAGGCTGGAGTCGTAGCGATACCCTTCCTCCGCGAGCACCTCGAGCGCGAAGAAGGCGGAAGCTGGAATGGAGAAATCGGGGGCGCGATAACCCAGGACGCGCGCGCCGCAGGCGGCCTCGATCGACGCGCGCGTGCGTCGCAGGTCGGCGCGAAAACCCTCGGGGGTCATGGCATGCACGGGACGGTGGTCGTGGCCGTGGCTCGCGACCTCGTGACCTGCATCGTGGATGCGGCGTACGAGACCTGGGTGGGTTTCGGCGACCAGGCCCAGAATGAAAAACGTACCCTGCACGCCCGCCGCGGCGCACAGATCGAGGATGCGGGCGGTGTTGTCGACGACGCGTCCGGTGATCGGCAGGTCGAAGTCGAAGGTCGACTGCGGCCAGTCTTCGACGTCGAAACTGAGAATGTTGGGAATCGTGTCGTCGGCGGGGTTCAGCATGGCCTCTCGAGAATCCGGAATCTAGCGACCCCCCGGGGGCCTGTCAAGAACGCATTTCTTTTCATCGGGTTCCGCGGAAAATTGACACCCCGCGGCCGGCTGCGATAGCGTCCGCGGCCGATGTCGTTCCGGAGCCTCGTGGTGGCCGCCGTTCTCGCGTGGGCCGCGGCCTGCACCGCGGCGAGCGCCCTCGCCGCGGCGGCTCCTGCGATGGGACTCGGCCACGATCTGACTCTCGTGTCCGGATCGCATCCGCCCGAATCGTCTGCGGCGGAGGAGGTCCCGGCCGCCGGGGAGGCCGCCTCGGGCACCGAGGCCGCGCCGCTCCCGGCGCCGGAGGGGACGGCGACCTCCGCGGCTCCGATCCGCGATTCCAGCCTGACGGCCGGGCATCCTTTATATGTGCGGGTGACGGCCCCCTGGGAAACGATCGAGACTGCCCGCGGGGTGTACGACTGGAGCGGCCTCGATGCGCTGATCGCCCCGCACCTCGAGGCCGGATACCACCTCGTCCTGGCGTTCGGTGGCTCGAACCGCGTCTGGGACGAGGCGCAGCGGTTGCCGGGTCCCGCGGCTCCCGACGTCCTCAAGGGCTGGCTCGATTTCCTGCGGCAGGCGGCGCTGCACTTCCTCGGGAAGCCGGTGGCGTACGAAATCGGCGAGGCGCCGAACGGCCCGGCCGGCTGGGCCGAGGCGATCTCCGACTACGCCTATGTCCTCAAGCAGAGCTCAGTCACGATCCGGTCAGCCGTCCCCGACGCCCTCGTGGCGGAGGGGGCGATCCTGGTCGCCGACTCCGACCTCGAGGCGACCCTGGCCTGGCAGTCGGCGCTCTACGACCTGGACGTCGCCACCTACCTCGACGCCCTGGCGGCCCATCCCGCGGCCGGCTCGGACGCCGTCGCGATCGCGACCCGTTTCGCCGATCTCCTCCTCGATCGCGACCCGGCCGCGGGTCTCTGGATGGTCGGTGTCGCGCCGCGCGGCCGCGGCGCCGCAGCGCGCGGCGCCGATCTCATCCGCCAGTTCGCCGGCGCGTCGAGCGCGGGCGCGTCGCTGGTCACCTTCGCGCTCGGCGCGGCGCGCGACGGCCGGCCGGAGGGGGCGGCGCTGCTGCTCGACCTGCATCGCCTGTTCACGCCCGGTTCGTCGCGGCGGCTCGGCGGCGGGCCGCGCTTCGAGGCAGTCTCCGGCGCTCCGCATCCCGCGACCGATCTCGGCGCGCTGTCGTTCTTCGACGGGAGCATCGACGAGGGGCTGGTGGTGTTCGAGGCCCTGAGCGCTCCGGCGCCGCCGGAGGCGGTGATCGTCCTCGACACCGCCGCCGTGAAGGGGGCGGCGATCTACGACCTGGTCGGCGGTCAGGCGCAGCCGGCGGAGGGGGCGCGCGCCGATTTCGCGAGCAACACGACGCGGGTCCCGGTCGTCCTGAAGACGAGACCGCAGATTCTGAGGTATGCGCGCGTGCCGATCCCGGGCTTCGAGGCAGGCAAGGAGCAGCTCGACGTCGCCGACACCGGCCTGGTCACCGCGGAGGAAGTGATCGCGGCGCACCAGCGCTTCATGGCGGACCAGACCTACCGTCTGAAGACCTGGAGCGCCGATGCGCGGGTCGAATACCACTTCAAGATCTCCGGCAGCACCACCTTCGACATCGCCTACGACACGCGCTACTTCCAGGGCGCGGAGGGAGGCGCCGAGTGGCAGCAGAACGCCCTGTACATCAACGGCGTCCGCTGGAAGGGCGCCTTCCCGGCCATCCCGTTCGTGCAGCCCGACAAGGTGCTGACCCTGCCGCTGGCGATCAACCTCGACCGCGCCTATGACTACGAGTATCTCGGGCGCGACCGGGTCGACGGGCGCGACGCGCACGTCGTCGGCTTCAAGCCGCGCGCCGACACCGCGGCGCTGTACGAGGGGAAGGCGTACATCGACCTGCGCACCGGGGCGCTCCTGCGAACCGCCGTCGTCGAGCACGGCCTCAAGTCGCCGGTGGTGTCGAACGAAGAGACCATCACCTACGCGCCGGTGGCCGGTCCCGACGGCGGCACCTACTGGCTGATGTCGCGCGTCGACGGACAACAAGTACTGCTGACCGCGGGCCGGAACCTGGTCCTCCTGCGGAGCATCGACTTCTCCGGCGTCACGGTGAACGACCCGGGGTTCGAGGCGGGCCTCGAGGCGGCGCACCGGTCCGAGGCGCCGATGCTCAAGGACACCGACCAGGGACTCCGGACGCTGACCCGCGGTGCGGACGGTTCGCGCACGATCGGCGGCGGACCCGCGCGGAGCACGCTGTTCTACGCGGTCGGCGTCTTCTACGAGCCGGGTCTCGACACGCCGGTGCCGCTCGCCGGGGTCGACTACTTCAGCTACAACCTCAAGGGGTCGCGCACCCAGATCAACGCCTTCCTCGCCGGGGCGGTCAACTCGATCACCCTGTCGCGGCCGAAGTTCCTCGGACCGTTCGACGGGACGGTCGAGGCGGGCCTCGTGGCGATCACCTTCAATGACTCCTACTTCGTCGGCGGCGAGGAGCGCGAGGCGAGCCGCATCGACACCCGGCCGCAGAGCGTGGCGGGCTGGCTCGGCCTGCCGATCGGTTCGTTCTTCCGCGTCGCCGGCGGGTACGAGTTCGATTACCAGAACTACAACCGCGACAGCGAGACCGAGACCTTCACGGTCCCGAGCGACACCGCGGTGCACGTCGTCTCGCTGCAGGGGGAGTTCAACCGCGCCGGGTGGACCGTGGGCGCGACCGCGGGGCGCGCCCGACGCGCCACCTGGGAGGCGTGGGGGGACGAGACCGCGCCGTCACCCGGGACCGCGGCGCTCTACCCCGCGAGCGCGTGCGATTCGCCCGGCTCCTGCTTCGCCGAGTTCGATTCCGGACAGGATCGCTTCCGCACGTGGCAGGCCCACCTCACCAAGCAGTTCTTCCTGCCCCGATTCCAGAAGATCAGCGCCGAGGCGCGCCTGTACGGCGGCTCGAATCTCGATCGCTTCAGCCAGTACACGGTGGAGTACTTCGGCCCGCACGTCCGCGGTCTTTCCGGGGCGGGAGTGCGGTTCGCGCGCGGGGCGATCGCGTCGCTCGACTATTCGTTCAGCCTCGCCGACGTCATCCGGGTGGAGGGGGGTGTCGACTACGCCCGCCTCCGCGATCCGCTCGAGAGCGACCTGGACCGCACCTTCACCGGCGCCGGGTTCGCCGGCACGTTGATGGGACCCTGGCGGTCGCTGGTGCGTTTCGAGGCGGGCGTGGCGCTGCAGTCGGACTACGAAGCGCTGCGCCACGACTTCGAGGCGCAGGTGGTCTTCCTCAAGCTCTTCTGAGCTCGGCGGCGATCGCGGCGCGCACCGCCTCGACCAGGCGATCGCGCGTCTCATAGGAGTAGGCGCCGGTCTCCACCGGCGCGCCGTAGTGCACGTCGATGACGCCCGGGCGGATGGCGAGACGCCCCTTGGGCAGGATGGCGTGCCCTCCCTTGATGGTGACCGGCACGATCGGCACGCCCGCCTTGAGCGCCATGACGAAGCCGCCGCGCTTGAAGGGGAGGAGAACGCCGTCGGCGCTCCGGGTGCCCTCGGCGAAGATCGCGACCGAGGTGCCGCGTCGCAGGCGGTCCGCGGCGCGGTCCAGGCCCCGGATCGCCTGATCGCGGTTGCCCCGGTCGATGAAGATGAAGCCCGCGAGCCACAATGCCCAGCCGAAGATCGGGACGTACAGGAGCGACCGCTTCGCGACCACGCGGAAATCGGCCGGCATGCTCAGGACGAGCGCCGGGATGTCGAACTGGCTCTGGTGATTCGCGGCATACACCGCCGGCCGGCCCGGGTCGAGCGCCGGGTCGTAGGTGGCGCGCCAGCGCACCCGCGCGGTGCCCATCACGAGCCGCGACCAGAGACGCGCCAGCGGCATGAGGGCCGCGCCACCGGGCACGAGCAGGCACAGCAGGATGCCGGTGACGCCGAGAACGAGCGTGTACAGGCCGGTCAGCAGGGCGACGACCGCGGTCGCGGGGGCGGTCATGCGATCCGATCGAGCCGGTCGTCGCGCCCGAGGTCGCCGTCGACGAACATCCGGTGCCACAGCTCGAGACAGAGAATCGAGTAGAGGCGCGGCGCGAGGTCCTCGCCCGCCTGGTGCCGCGCATTCAGATGCCGCACCTGGTCCACGCGGAGCAGGCCGCGCCGCTCGAACCGCGGCGATTCGATGAGCGCCTCGAACGGGCGTCGGAGCGGTCCCCGGAACCACGCATCGATCGGCAGGGCGAACCCCTGCTTGCGCCGGTAGACCGCTTCGCGCGGCACCAGACGCGCCGCCAGCTTCTTGAGCAGCGCCTTGGTGGTCAGCCCCGCGATCTTGAAGCGCTCCGGAAGCGCGGCCGCGAACTCGAGAACGTGGTGATCGAGGAGGGGCGAGCGCGCCTCGAGGGAATTCGCCATCGAGGCGATGTCCATCTTCACCAGGAGATCGTCCGGGAGGTAGGTCGTCAGGCCGAGGTGCAGGGCCCGTTCGAGCTCCGGGAGGCCGTTGGTGGCGCGGTAGGCGGCGTGCGCATGCGCCGACGGGTCGTGGCCCGCGAGCGTCGCGAGAAACTGCGGCGCGTAGAGGGCGGCGCGCTCCGAGGGTGGGACTCCCTGCCAGATCCAGTAGGCATCGCCGGGGTCGCGGGTCCCCCAGACCGACAGGAACCGCGCCGCCGAACGGATCGGACCCGGCGTCACCCGGCTCCGGGCCAGCGCGCCGGCAGCACCACCCGCGGCATTGCGGAACCCGTCCGAGAAATGCCGGCGGTAGGTCGCCGCGAGGTGCGCGGCGCGGTGCCACGGATAGCCGGCGAACCCCTCGTCGCCGCCGTCGCCGGTCAGGACGACGGTGACTTCGCGGCGCGCCGCCTGGCTCACGTAATACGACGGGATCGCCGACGAATCGCCGAACGGCTCGCCGTAGTGCCAGACGAGACGCGGCAGGATCGCGGCCGCGTCCGGCTCCACCCGGATCTCCTCGTGCCGGGTGCCGAGCGCCGAGGCCACCAGCCGCGCATAGGGCGACTCGTCGAGCCCGGCGTCGGCGAGGGTGATCGTGAAGGTGCGCACGCTCCCGGCGGCGCGCGCCATCTGCGCCACGACGACGCTCGAGTCGACTCCGCCGCTCAGGAAGGCGCCGAGCGGCACGTCGCTGATGAGCCGCTTGCGCGTCGCTTCGAGCAGGTGCGCATCGAGCCGCTCGAGCGCCTCGTTCTCGTTTTCGATCCGCGGCCCGTCGTGCCGCAGCCGCCAGAAGCGCCGGAGCGTCGCCCCCTCGACGCTGCAGGTCAGGATCGAGGCCGGGGGAAGCTTGTGCACGCCCTCCCAGATCGACATCTCGCCGGGCACGGAGAGGTAGGCGAGATAGGCGTCGATGGCGCGCGCGCTCGGGGGCGGCCGGTGCAGGAGGCCGCGGGTCAGCGCCCGGACCTCCGACGCGAACACCACCTCGCCCCCGGCGTCGGCGTAGAACAGCGGCTTCTTCCCGAGGCGATCGCGCACCAGGTGCATCGTCCGCTTCGCCGGATCGAACAGGGCGAAGGCGAACATGCCGTCGAGCCGGGGCACGACGTCGAGGCCCCAGGCGCGAAAGCCGCGCAGGATCACCTCGGTGTCGCTCTTCGTCCGGAAGACCTGCCCTTCGGCCTCGAGCTGCGCGCGCACCTCCTGGAAGTTGTAGATCTCGCCGTTGAAGACGATCGCCAGCCCGTCCTCCTCGAGCACCATCGGCTGGTTGGCCTCGGGCGACAGGTCGATGATCGCGAGACGGTTGAACCCCAGCCCGGCGTGTGGAACGACGTGCAGTCCCTGCGCGTCGGGGCCGCGGTGGCGCTGGTCGTCGCGCATCGCGACCAGGCGCTCCGGCTCGATCGGCGCGCCGCCGCGCCGGTAGATCCCCGAGATGCCGCACATGACCTACGCCTCCACGATGAAGATCGGGCGGGGTGCCGCGTCCGCCACCACGAGTTCCCAGCGGCCGTCGCCGCCGACGGGGGAGAAGCCGAGGTTCAGGTAATGATCGCGCACCAGGCCGTTCTTGGCGCTCGGCAGGAACTCGCCGCGCAGGACGCCGAGCCCGCGCTCGCGCGCCGCCTCGATCAGGATCTTCAGTGCCAGATCCTCGACACCGCGCTTCAGGACGCGGCAGGACATCACCCAGGTGTCGATCCGGAGCACGCCGTCCGTGGCCTCCGCGAGGAGGACGGAGATGAGGCCGTTCTCGCCGAAGCGATCGTCGAGCGCGATGGTCCGGGTCACCCAGGCGGGGTCCTGGGCCTTCGCCTGGATCTCGCCCGCCGCGTAGCGCCGGGTCGTCAGGTTGAACTGGTTCGAGCGGTTGATGAGCTGCGTCGAACGCTCCAGGTTCGCGGCGTCGATCGGCCGGACGCGCGCCACCATCCGGAGCGACTGCAGGAAGTCGTCCAGGTTGTCCGCCGAAGCCTCCGCCTGGTCGCGCGACGCGTTGGCGCGGTACATCGCGGTGCGCTGGAAATCCTCGGCGCCGAGCGACACCGGCTGGAAGTAGCGGTGCGCCTGCAGGGCGCGCAGGTATCCGGTGACGTCGGCCGGCAGCTCCGGGACCGCGACCTCCGGGGCCAACCGGCGCACGATGCTGCGCTCGGCGGGATTGTCGTCGACGAACACCAGGGCGTTGAGGCCGATGTTGAGCCGCTCGGCGATGGCGCGCAGGTTGGTCGCCTTGTCCTGCCAGTTGGCGACGAAGCAGGCGATGTCCTCGAGCCGGAGCACCATTTCGGTGTGCTTCTCGAACACCTCGCGCGCGTTCGCCTCCTCGTTCTTGCTGCAGACCGCGAGCAGGATGCCGCGCTCCGCGAGGTCCCTGGCGTAGCGCTGGAACGCCTGGTACGCCTCCCCTTCGCCGTCCCCCTGGCCGAGCCGGATGCCGCCCAATCCGTCGTCGCCGATCACCCCGCCCCACAGCGTGTTGTCGAGGTCGAGGACCAGCGCCTTGCGGCCGATCCCGGCCTGCGCCGCGACCAGGGAGGCGGCGCTGTGCGCATAGTCGACCAGCGCCTCGGGCGCGGCCGGCATTTTGGCGTGATGGAAGAAGCGCTCCTCGCCCCATTGCCAGAGCCCGGCCGACGCGGCGAGATGCGCGAGGTCATGCACCGTCACGTAGGCCGGCGCGCGCTCCGCGAACGCCCGGTTCAACGACTCGATGAACCGCCCGAAACTCCCCGGGAGGCGCATCTCGAGGTTGTCGGCCTGCCGGACGGCCGGAGCGTCGAAGTTGTTCTGCAGGATCTGGCACCGGAGCCCCGCGTGCGCCCGTTCCCACAGCGCCGCCCAGTCGGCGAACTCGCGCTCGACCGCAGCGGCGGCGGTCTCCGCCGAGTCGCCGAGCGCCGGGCGGCGCCCGAGATCGCGCCAGGAGGTGGCGAGGAACAGGAACCGCGGGGCCCGTCGGTACAGTTCCGATCCCGGATCCAGGATCTCCTGGCGCAACACCCCGTACTCGGGGCGATAGAGGTCGGTCTCGAGGCCGGCCGCGAACAGGAAGAGCTCCAGAAGGTCGGCGAGCTGATCGCTGGTCTGGTTGCAGAGGAGCGCCAGGCGGAGCGGTGTTCCGGCCGGCGGCAGCCGGTCGGCGAGGCGACGCCTGAGCCGGGCGAGGGCCAGGGCGGTGGTGTAGTCGATGCCGGGGACCGCGG
>DATKFL010000115.1:0-2208 GCA_035511355.1 Dongiaceae bacterium | reverse complement strand
CGCGTTCCTGCGGCCCGCCGGTGGAGCGAGCAGGGGCGTTCGGCCGTGGTGATGCTGCGCAAGACCCGGCGGATTCATTTCGTCGGCATCGGCGGCATCGGGATGAGCGGGATCGCGGAGGTGCTGGTGAATCTCGGCTACCAGGTGAGCGGCTCGGACCTCGAGGAGGGGCCGACCGTCGTGCGCCTGCGCGGCTTCGGCGCGAGCGTGGCCCGCGGTCACGCCGCCGCCAACGTCGGCGACGCCGACGTGGTCGTGGTGTCGTCGGCGGTCAAGGCCGACAACCCCGAGGTGGTCGAGGCGCGCCGCCGCCAGATCCCGGTCATCCAGCGCGCCGAGATGCTCGCCGAGCTGATGCGCATCAAGTACGGCGTCGCGATCGCCGGCTCGCACGGCAAGACCACCACCACCTCGATGGTGGCGACCATCGTCTCGGCCGCCGGGCTCGACCCGACCATCGTCATCGGCGGACGCCTCAACGTCCTCGGGTCGAACGCCAAGCTCGGGCGCGGCGACCTCCTGGTTGCCGAAGCGGACGAGAGCGACGGATCGTTCCTCCGCCTGACCCCGACCATCGCCGTAGTCACCAACATCGACGCCGAGCATCTCGACCACTACCGCACCCTCGGCCGCCTGCAGGAAGCCTTCGCCGACTTCCTGAACCGGGTGCCGTTCTACGGCTGCGCCATCGTCTGTCTCGACGAGCCGCGCATCCGCGAGATCCTGCCGACCCTCGACCGCCGGCTGGTGACCTATGGCTTCACGCCCGAGGCCGACCTCTCCGCCGCCGACGTCGTCCTGAAGGAGTTCCACACGACGTTCGAGGTGCGCCTGCAGGGGAAACCGCTCGGGAAGGTGACCCTCAACGTGCCGGGCCGGCACAACGTCGCGAACGCGCTCGCGGCGATCGCGGTCGGGCTCGACCTCGATCTGCCGTTCGAGACGGTCGTGCGGCACCTGGCCACGTTCCGCGGCGCCGACCGGCGCTTCCAGTTGAAAGGAGACGAGCGCGGCGTGCTGGTGATCGACGACTACGGGCATCACCCGGTCGAGATCCTGGCGACGCTGGCGGCGGCGAAGAAGGGGTGGAGCCGGCGCACCGTCGTGGTCTTCCAGCCGCACCGCTACAGCCGCGTGCAGGCGCTCCTCGGCGAATTCGCGCGCGCCTTCGGCGACGCCGACGTGCTGGCGGTGACCGACATCTACCCGGCGGGCGAGGCGGCGATCCCGGGCGTCACCGCCGAGGCGATGACCCGGGCGCTCGCCGCCGCCGGGCACGCGGACGTGACCCTCGTGAAGGACCTCAAGGACGTGCCGGCGTGGCTCGAGAAGCGGGCGCGCGCCGGGGATCTGGTGATCACGCTCGGCGCCGGCAGCGTCTACAAGGCCGGCGAGGAGTACGTGCGCCGCCTCAAGGGCGGCGGACAGGGATGACGACGGCGACCATGACGCGCACCTGGGTGGACGAAGCCGCCGCGGCCCTCGAGGGGCTGCCGGGGATCGGCCTGGAGCGTGACGTCCCGCTCGCCGCGCACACCTACATCGGCGTCGGCGGGCAGGCGCCGGTGTTCCTCGCGCCCGCGAGCGTCGAGGCGCTGGCGGCGGCGGTGGCGCGCCTGCAGATCGCCGGCGTGCGCTTCGACCTCCTGGGCGCCGGGTCGAACCTCCTGGTCGCGGACGAGGGGCCGTCGTTCGTCGTGATCGCGACGACCCGGCTGTCGGGCGAGCCGCGGATCGAGGGCGACACCGCGGTCGTCGCCGCCGGCTTTCCGGTGCCACGCCTGGTCAACCGGCTGCAGCGCGCCGGGCTCGCCGGACTCGAGTTCGCCGAAGGGATCCCCGGCAGCGTCGGGGGCGCGGTGCGGATGAACGCCGGCTGGCACGAGGGCGAGTTCGGCAACGCGGTCGCCTCCCTGGTCGTCGTCGGGCGGGACGGGGCGATCGACACCGTCGCCGCCGGCCCCGGCACCTTCGCCTATCGCCGGAGCCCCGGCGTCGGCGACCGGATCGTCGCCGAGGCGACGCTCCGCCTGAGCCCCGACGACCCGGGGCGGATCGCCGAAACGATGCGCGGATTCCGCGACCACCGGGTGCGCACCCAGCCGGCCGGCGAGCGCAACGCCGGCTGCATGTTCAAGAACCCGGCGGGGGATCACGCCGGGCGGCTCATCGACACCTGCGGCCTGAAGGGCCTGACGGTCGGCCGGG
>DATKFL010000114.1:0-3743 GCA_035511355.1 Dongiaceae bacterium | reverse complement strand
TATCGTCCCGAGGGGGCGACCCATCCGGCCCGTGTCGCCGTGTTCGAGCAGGCGATGGCGGGCGTCGAGAAACGCAACCCCGACGATCACGAAGCGGCGATCTTCCACGCGCTGGCGATCCTCGGCGTCGCCTACAATGCGCCGCCCGACAAGACCTACGCCCGGCAGAAGGAGGCGGCGGCGATCCTCAACCGGCTCCTGCCGCTGGAGCCCGAGCATCCCGGCATCGCGCACTACATGATCCATTCGTTCGACTATCCGGAAGTCGCCGAGCTCGCCCTGCCGGCGGCGCGCGCCTACGCGAAAATCGCGCCGGCGGCGCCGCACGCGCTGCACATGCCGTCGCACATCTTTACGCGCCTCGGCATGTGGCCCGACTCGATCGCCTCGAACCTCGCGTCGGCGGCCGCGGCCGATGCCTGGGTGGCGCGCGACAAGCCGGGCGCGACCGCCTTCGACGCGCTGCACGCGATGGACTACCTCGAGTACGCCTATCTTCAGACCGGACGCGACGACGCGGCGCGCGCCCTCGTCGATCGCGCGGCGCGCGCGACCTCGTTCGACGCGCCCGAGTTCTCCGCCGGTTATGCGTTGGCGGCGATCCCGGCGCGCTACGCGCTCGAGCGCCGCGCGTGGAAGGACGCCGCCGCTGTGAGCGCCCGCCCCGCGTCGTTTTCGTGGGACCAGTACCCCTACGCGGAGGCGATCGTGCACTTCGCGCGCGCCGTCGGCGGCGCCCGCAGCGGCGACCTCGCGACGGCGCGCGCGGCGATCGCGAAACTGGCGTCGATTCAGGCGGCGCTCGCGGGACGTAAGGGGTTCGACTGGGCTACCCAGGTCGAGATCCAGCGACGCGCCGCGGCCGGCTGGCTGGCGCGCGCGGAGAAGAACGACGACGAGGCGCTGAAACTCCTGAGCTCGGCCGCCGACCTCGAGGACGGCACCGACAAGCACCCGGTGACTCCGGGCTCGATCCTCCCGGCGCGCGAGCAGCTCGCGGATCTGCTCGCCGATCTGGGCCGACCGGCCGACGCGCTCGCGGAGTACGAACGCTCGCTCAGGAGCGCGCCCGCTCGCTTCAATTCGTTCGACGGCGCCGCCCGCGCCGCCGCCGCCGCGGCGCAGCCGGTCGCGGCGAAGCGCTATCGCGATCTGCTGGCCTCGGTCTGCGGCGGAACGGTGCCGCCGCGCGCACTCTCCGCTTCACAGCAGGCCGCCGCTCCGTCCCGAGCCGAACCCTAGTCCGCGATCGGATACCCCAGCGTCCGCCACCCCGTCATCCCGCCTTCCATCGAGACGACGCGCGGAAATTTCGCCTGCATCAGGATGCCGGCGGCGGTGTGCGAGCGGCCGCCGCTCTTGCAGACCGTGATGATCTCGCGATCGCGGTGCGCCTCGATCTCGCCGAGCCGCTGCGCCAGCGCCGCCACCGGGATCAGGATGCTGCCGGCGACGTGGCCGAGTTCGCCCTGGTATTCGTCCGGGTTGCGGACGTCGAGCACGAGCGCGCCCGCGTCGATCCGCCGGCGGGCTTCGTCGGCGGAGATGGTCGTCACCGGCTGGCCGTCGACGCCGAGGGTGAGCGGGCCCTTGACCGCGCAGGCCGGCATGTCGACCGGGATCCAGACCGACCCGGGCGTCTGGGTGCAGGCGTAGTTGGCCTCGACCACCTTCTTCATCCAGTCGGGCGGCGGGGTCGCCAGCTTCTCGAGCCAGTGGACGTACTCCTCCTTCGAGGTGAACCGCAGTCGCGGATTCTCCTGGCGCTCCTTCGCCATCGTCGACGAGGTTCTTCCCTGGTAGTCATGCGCCGGCAGCACTTCCATCTCGTCGGGGAGCGACTTCAGCTTCTGCAGGCTGTCGAAGTGCTCCCCCGGATCGCCGGTCGGCAGATCGGTGCGCCCGGCGCCCGCATCGCCGAGGAACAGGAAGTCGCCGGTCAGGAGACGGTCGCCGGCGACCAGCGTCATGCTGTCGTTGGTGTGTCCCGGCGTGTGCAGGCAGCGAATGGTCACGTCGCCGACCTTGATCGTGTCGCCGTCGCGCAGCCGCTGGGTCGGGCAGCGCGGCCGGCCGAGATGGTGCATGGCGTACGGCACCCGCGTGTGGTCGCACAGCGCCGGCCCGCCCGAGATGTGATCGGCGTGCGTGTGCGTGTCGATGATCTGCACCAGGCGCAGGCTCTCCTTCTCCAGCAGCGCCAGGTAGTCCTGCACCCGATCGAGCACCGGATCGACGAGCGCCACCTCGCGCGTCGTCTCGTCGCCGACAAGGTAGGTGCGGCAGGGGCCGGGGTTGAGCTGCCGGAAAATCATCGAAACCTCCAGCGGGGAAGGTCGCGATGATCGCACAGGTGGCTGCCCGGCGGGCGCCCCCATCCCCGGGGCGACACGGATCCGGGCTCGCAGGGCGGGATTCTAGACCGTCCGCGCCTCGGGGAAGCGCGGCAGGCCGTCGTCCGGGATCGGCTCCCACGGCGCCGCGTAGGCCACGAACTGCCGGTACGACGGCCGGATGCCTGGGTCGGTGTCGAAGGCACCCATCCGCACGCAGGCGATCTCCGGGTTCTCCGGGCTCTGGCTCCAGAGCGCGCCGCCGCAGTGCGCGCAGAAGAACTCGATGAACGAGTCCGGCGGCCGATAGGTCTTGACGGACTCCTGCCCCGAAACCACCCGCAGCGACCCGGGCGCGATGCGCACCGACAACTCGGCCGCCGTGCCGGTGCGCCGCTGGCAGCGGGTGCAGTGGCAGTACCCCGCCAGCACCGGGGGCGCCGTGATCTCCCAGCGCACCTTCCCGCAGTAACAGCCCCCGGTCATCAGGGGCGCTTCTCGCGGCGCGGCCATCCGAATCCCGCCATCACGTGGAGCTGCGAGTAGTCGGCGTCGCCGCGGATCCCCTGGATCTCGACGCTCGCCTGGGTCATGAGGCGCACGCCGAGGCCGATGTTGAAACGCTTGCCGGTGCGCCAGAAGACGCCGCCGTCGATGTAGAAGGCCGAGGTGGTGTCGTGCAGCACCAGGTCCCCCGAGCCGACGTCGAAGACGAACGACGCGGTGAGCGCGGCGATGCCGCCCCCCAGGTACGGCCGGGTCGTCCCCGCCGTCTCCCAGACCTTCATGACGCCGAGGTCGTATTCGGAGATTCCGCCCCCGTCGCCGTTGTCATCCGACGTCGAGTCCATGTTGGCGAGGCAGATGTGGATCGGCCAGCCCTCCTTGCCGAAGTCGACGATGACTCCGGCGACGGTCTGATCCTGGTCCGAGCCCCAGAAGTCCTTGTCGCCCGCGTTGCGGGCCCCGACGAGGAAGTTGGCGTTGCCGCCGGCAAGCGCCGGCGACGTGCCGGCGACGAACAGGATCGTGGCGATGGCAGCGGTGATGTGTCGCATCGGCTGGCGCCCCCCACGCAGCGGTCGCGGGAGTCCGCCCCCCGGCCGTGCCGTCGAGCCTAGCGTCTCGCTTCAATGACGGTCAACCTCCCCATGGTGTCGCGCAGCTTGTTGCGTCCGGAGGTGGTGTGGTGGCTCGTGGTGCCGTCTGCCGGTGAACAAACACGCCGGGCGAACCCGCGCATTTTCTGAGGGATTTGGCGATTTCCCCGTGGCACGCTCCGTGGTGTCGGCGGGTTGATGCGCTGGCCGCGGACCCCCGTCGAACGGGTGCAACTGTTCCGACCCCCCTTCTGCCCCTGGCCGGAGTGCACCGAACATCGTCGAACACGTCGCGGGTTCCGGTTCCGGC
>DATKFL010000113.1:0-7579 GCA_035511355.1 Dongiaceae bacterium | reverse complement strand
GGGTAGTTCGACAGCCCGATCGTCCCGAACCCTGCGACGTTGGTCAGCGCCGCCATCACCACCGCTTTGCCGGTCTCGAGCAACCCGGTCGGGTTGGTCAGGCCCTCCTGGGTGATGCGGTGGATGATGTGGATGCCGTAGTCGATGCCGACGCCCAGGATCATCGTGGTCACGAAGGCATTCACGAAGTTCATCTTTATGTCGAGCATCTGCATGGCGGCGAGCATCCAGATGACGCCCAGGAAGACCTGCGTGTTGGCGAGAAGCGTCAGCCGAACGCTCCGGAAGTCGAGCCACAGAAGCAGCGTCACGAGCGCGATGCCGAGGACGACCGCCCGCCAGGCGTCGCGCTTGAAGATGCGGCGCAACTCGGCGCTGGCGATGTTGGTGCCGGTGATCTCGATGCCTTCGTCGGCGTGCGAGAAGGCCTTCACGAGAACCGGCGGGGCGCGGCGCTTGGCGTCGAAGGCTTTCGGGAAGATGTAGGTCACCGAGGTCCAGCCATCGTCATCGTGGTGCACGTAGCGGCGCACGAAGCGGTCGAGCCCGGCGGCCTCGAGGTCGGTGAGGGTGACCGGGCGCTCGGGCCTGAGGGTCGCCGGCAGCGCGGCGATGTAGTCGTCGTACGCCCCCTCGCGGAATCCCTGCTCCCGCAGGGCCGTGCGGAAGGTCGCGCTGATCCGGTTCACGTCGAAGGCGGTGTCGGCGCGCGCCTGCATGGCGGCGATGACCTCCTTCTGGTCCTCCGGCGGCGGCAGGTAGGAGAAGATCGACTCGTAGCCGAGCAGCGTGCCGTCCTTCACGAAACCGTCGAGCAGGCGGTTGGCCTCGCGGTTCTTCCGCATCATGGTCTCGACGTCGGCGCCGCGGGCGACCACCATCATCGGGTTGAACGAGGCGCCGAACTCGCGGCCGATCCGCTCCTGCATCAGGATGCCGCGGTTCTTCGCCGAGCGCAGGTCCTGGACGTTGTCGCTGAACTCGACGCGCAGGGCGCAGTTGATCGCGATGATCGTCACGATCGCGGAGCCGATCAGGACCGGCACCGGGTGGCGCGCGCTCCAGGTCATGATCCGCTCGAGCCCGAACGAGTGCAGGTAGAGCTTTTTCGTGACCTCGCGCTTGCGCTTGCGGCCGTCGTTCCAGGCGATCATCGCCGGCAGCAGGAACAGGATTGCCACCATGCAGAGCAGGATCCCCGAGCCGACCAGAAAACCGAAGTCCCGCAGGCCCCGGTACTCGGTGACGCACATGGCGTAGAAGGTCCCGGCCGACGTGATGGCGCCGGTGAAGACGCCGAAGGCCGAGGCGCCCATCATCTTCTGCAGCGCCTGATCGAGCGGCAGCCCGCGGTGGCGCTCCTCGATGTAGCGGCCGTACATGACGATGGTGAAGTCGGTGCCGAGCCCCATCAGCATCGCGGTGAAGCCGGTGGTCGCCGAGTTGAGCGTGCCGAGGAAGATCCAGGCGACCGCGAGGGTGAGGCACTGGCCGACGACCAGCGGCGCGGCCGAGTAGACGATGGCGGCGAACCGCCGGTAGCAGAAGTAGTAGAGCAGCACGATGACGACGAACGACAGGATGCCGTTCCGGGCCATGTCCTGCATGATCAGCTGGCTGTCTTCGAGCCCGATGATGTAGCCGCCGCCGAGCGAGACCTCGGGGGTGCGCGTGGCGGTACCGCCGGTCTCGGCGGTGAAATCCTCGCCTGCGGCCTTGATCGCGGTGCCGACCTCGGCCACCAGCGTCTTCGAGAACGAGATGTCCTGATTCGGCCGCACCGGCTTGGCGATGATCAGAAGCGCTCGGCCGTCCTTCGAGACGAAGTAGCCGCCGCTCGAGGCGTCGAAGGTGATCGGGCCGCGGTTCTTCACCACCGCTTCGAACAGGAGCGGGCTGATCTGGAACGGGTCCTGTTCGAGCAGGCGCTTCGCCAGCACCGATGCCGGCCCGGTCAATTGCCGGGCGTTGTCGGCGACCCGGGTCCTGATGGCGTCGTCGGTGAAACGCGCCGCGAGCGCATCGACCTGCGCCGGCGGCAGGAAGAGCACCTGGTTGCGTCGCAGGAACTCGAAGAACGGCCCCGAGGTGTCGAGCTTGTGCTCGACATAGCGGATGGTCGGCAATCCCTGGAGCCGCGCGGCCAGAAGGTCGGCGTACGACTGGAGATCTTCGAGCGCCTGGCCGTCGTCTTCTTCGCCCGGCTCGCCGCCGGCCACGGCCGGGTGCGGCGCCTCGACCAGGAGCAGCAGGTAGTCGAGGCTCCCGAAATCGGTCAGCGCCTCCTTGAAGGTGTTGACCGTCTGGTTGTTCTTCGGGACGAGGTTGAGGACGTCGCCGTCGAGCCTGAGCCGCCGGCCGATGGCGATCGACGCGAGCACCAGGAACAGCGTGCCGATGAAGACGAGCCGGTAGCGCCGGCGGGCGAACGACTCGATGCGGAGGAAGAGGCCCTGCTTGACGACCGCCATCAGACCTCCCGCCGGCCCTCGAGCGCCTTGCCGACGGTCACCTCGTCCGCGTACTCGAGCTCGCTCCCGACCGGAAGGCCCAGCGCGATGCGGGTCACGCTCAGCCCGAGCGGCTTGAGGAGTCGCGACAGATAGACCGCCGTGGCCTCACCCTCGACGTTCGGGTTGGTCGCCAGGATGACCTCCTTCACGCTCCCGTCCCGGAGCCGCTCGAGAAGGGACGCGATCTTGAGATCGTCCGGACCGATCCCCCGGAGCGGCGCGAGCGATCCGTGCAGCACGTGGTAGAGAAAACGGAACTGCCCCGACTTCTCGATCGCCGCGATGTTGTGCGGCTCCTCGACGACGCAGATGACCGAGCGGTCGCGCGACGCGTCGGCGCAGACCAGGCACGGGTCGGTGTCGGTGATGTTGAAGCAGATCGCGCACAGGTGGATCTGCTCCTTCACCTCGACGATCGCGGCGGCCAGCGCCCGCGCGTCGGCCTCGCCGCTGCGCAGGATGTGGAAGGCGAGGCGCTGCGCCGACTTGTGACCGATGCCCGGCAGACCGCGCAGGCGCTCGATCAGCCTTTCGAGGGGGGCGGCGAAGGGCATCGTCTAGAAGCCGGGGAGGCCGGGGATCTTGAGGCCGCTCATCTTGTCGGCGAGCGCGGCCTCGACCTTGCGATGCGCCTCGGTGAGCGCGGCGAGCACCAGGTCCTCGAGCATCTCGGCGTCATTCGAAGCGACCGCCTCGGGATTGATCTTCACCGAGGTCACCTGGTGGCTCCCGGTCATGACGACGGTCACCATGCCGCCGCCGGAGGAGGCCTCGACCTGCATCGCGGCCACCTCCTTCTGGATCTTCTCCTGCATCTTCTGGGCTTGCTTCATGAGAAGCCGCATGTCCATCGGTCGGTGACCTCCTGGAGACGCCGTGCGGGGGTGGGGACCGGCGCCCGCCTCTAGACGAGCGGCTCGATGTCGATGATCTCCCCCCCGAACACTTCGAGGAGGGAGCGGACCGCCGGCTCGCGGCTGGCCTGCTCGAACAGTTGATGCTTTTCCGGATCGCCGGCGGATCGCGCTCCGCCGGCGCGGCCGCCGCCCGGCGCGGGAGCCGCGGCGATCGGCGCCAGGCCGGCGAGCGGCCGCGGCGCCGGGGCGGGGCGCACGCCCGGGCCCGCGGTCTCGACCTCGATCGCGATCGGGCGGCCGGCGGCGGCGCGCGCGATGCGACGCAGGAAGTCGAGCGAGTCGCGGCTCTTCACCTTGTCCCGGAAGAACGCCTGCGCCGGGGCGTAGAGGATGCGCAGCGTGTCGCCGGCGATCTCGATCCCGGCCGCCTGGTCGAGGATCGACGCGAGCGACGAGCGCTCCTGGTGCACCTGGCGCCGGATCGCCTCGAGGGGATCGGCGGGATCAAACGGCGCGTCGGTGATCGCCGGCGGCGGCGCTCCGGCTTCGGCCGGTTCGGCCACGGCGGTCGGGGCTTCATCCAAAGGCGGCGGCACCGCCCGGAGGGTCGTGCCGGCAGGTCCTCCCGCGGTCGCCTTCTTCGGCCCGGCGGGGGAGGGGACGCTCTGGAGCACGGCGCGCAGCGCGCTCAGGGGCGCGCGATCGCCCGCGTCGCCGTCCGGCGTCACCGCCGTTGCCTGCGGTGCGGTCGGCACGGGCGGCGCCGACGGGGGCGCGGCCGACGCGGTCGGTGCGGCCGGCGCCGGCGCGAAGGGCGCCGCGTTCGAGACGCCCGGGCCGGGGCGTGGCCGCGACGGGGTCGGGCCGCCTCCGCCGGGGCCGGTCGAGACCGGCGATCCGCCCCCTTCGAGGCGGGCGAGCAGCTCCTCCACCGGCGTCAGATCGGCGAGCCGGGCGAGCCGGATGCCGAGCGCCTCGAGCAGGTAGCGGGCGTGCGCCGAATGCTTCAGCCGCCCCTCCTCGCGGGTCAGGATCTCCAGCATCCGGAGAAGCGTGTCCTCGTCGAAGGCGGCGGCGCGCGCCGAGAGCGCGGCGATCTCCTCCGCGGTCCCGGCGATGAACCGCCCGGGGTCGGCGACCGTGCGCGCGAGCAGCAGGTCGCGGGTGTAGGCCATCAAGTCCTCGAGGAACTCGACCGGCTGGTACCCCTTCTCGTAGATCGTGTCGACGATCCCGACCAGGCGGGCGGTGTCGCGCGTCCGCACCGACTCGACGAAATCGAGGATCAGCTCGCGGTCGACGACGCCGAGGATGGTGCGCGCCTGCTCGACGCCCACCGTGCTCCCCGAGAAGGCGATCACCTGGTCGAGGGCGCTCAGGGCGTCGCGGATCGAGCCGTCGGCCACCCGCGCGATCAGGTCGAGCGCTCCCGGCTCGACCGCCACCTTCTCCCCCTTCGCCACCTCCCTGAGGTGGGCCAGGAGCTCCGTCGGCGCGACCTTGCGGAACTCGAAGTGCTGGCAGCGCGACAGGATGGTGCGCGGGATCTCGCGGTACTCGGTGGTGGCGAAGACGAACAGCACGTTCGGCGGCGGCTCCTCAAGGGTCTTGAGGAGCGCGTTCCACGCCGGGTCGGTCAGCATGTGCACTTCGTCGATGATGAAGACCTTGTAGCGATCGCGCGCCGGGGCGTAGCGCACGGTCTCCCGGAGCTCGCGGATGTCGTCGATGCCGCGGTTGCTGGCGCCGTCGATCTCGAGCACGTCCATGCTGCGGCTCTGGGTGATCTCGGCGCAGGAGGAGCACTTGTTGCACGGCGTCGCGGTCGGCCCCTCGGCGCAGTTGAGCGACTTGGCGAGGAGGCGCGCGACCGTCGTCTTGCCGATGCCGCGCGGGCCGGAAAAGAGGTAGGCATGGTGCAGCCGCTGCCCGGTCACGGCGTTCTTGAGCGTCGTGACGATCGGCTTCTGACCGACCACTTCCTCAAAAGTCTGAGGGCGGTACTTGCGGGCGATGACCTGATAGCTCATCGGTTCCAGGAAGGCCGGCCTGAGGGCCGGTCCGAGGTCCCCCGCGGCACCTGCGAGCTCCGCCTTACGGCTGCTCCCTTCCGGGCCTGACCGGGTTCGGTGGTTCGCATCGCGCGGGGCTCGAACCGGCCTTCACGCCGGCCTCCCCGAAAGCGACGAGCGGCGATGCTAGCGCATCGCGTTCGGAGGTGTCAACGCGACGCCGGCCGGTTTGCCGCTCCGGCGGGGCCGCTGCTAGACTGTGCGCTCCGCGGCGATCCGGGTGGTCCCGGAAGCCGGTCCGCGCCGCGGTCTCCCGGGGTGACGAAAGCTCATGACGCTGCCACCGGCGCCCGTCCGGCGCCCGCCGCGACCGACACGCCTGCTCGCGGGGAGCCTGCTCGCGCTCGCGATCGGCGGACTGTGTGCCGCCGCACCGGTGGCGCCGACGCTGGTGGACGCCGACGCCGCGGCGGTCCTCAAGGCGGTGCGCGCCCCCGGGGCGACCGCCGTCGTGGTGAATCTCTGGGCCTCCTGGTGCGGCCCCTGCCGCGAGGAGTTCCCCGACGTGATCAAGGCGGCGCACGAGCTCAAGCCGCGCGGGGTGCGGCTCCTCCTGGTCTCCGGCGATTTCGACGCCGGGCGCGCCGACGCGGTCCGCTTCCTGAAGGAGCACGGCGTCGAGGGTCCGACCTTCATCAAGAGCGGCGGCGACGGGGAATTCATCGACGGCCTCGCGCCCGCCTGGTCGGGGGCGTTGCCGGCGACCCTGGTCTTCGACGGCGCCGGACACCTGAAGCACCTGCACGAAGGCAAGGTCACTTACGACGAGCTGAAGAAACTGGTCCTCGAGGTGGTCGATTCGCCGGGCGCTCGCCCGGGAAAGGAGAACGGATCATGAAGCAGGCTCTCATCATCATGGCGGTGGTCGTTCTGGCGGTGTCGTGTGTCGGCGGTGCCTTCGCGGCGGCGGGGGGCGATCCCGCGGCACCGGCGTCCCTGGCGCTCGGGGCCTCGATCCCGATGGCCGACACGAAGATGAAGAACGTCGACGGCACGGAGATGGCGATCGCCGACGTGAAGGGGGCGAAGGGGACCCTCGTGGTGTTCACCTGCAACGCCTGTCCCTGGGCGAAGGCCTGGGAGGATCGCATCGTCGCCCTCGGCAACGAGTACCAGAAGAAGGGCATCGGCGTCATCGCGGTCAACGCCAACGATCCGGCCAAGGTCGCCGAGGATGGCTACGACGGCATGCAGGCGCGCGCCAAGGAGAAGAACTTCGGCTTCCCGTACGTCGTCGACGCGACCTCGGGCGTGGCGAAGGCGTTCGGCGCCAGCCGCACCCCCGAGGCGTTCCTGTTCGACGCCAAGGGCGCGCTGGTCTATCACGGCACCATCGACGACAACGCGCAGGAGCCGGGGAAGGTGAAGGAGACCTACCTGAAGGACGCGCTCGCGGCGGTCGCCGGCGGGCAGGGCGTGGCGGTGAAGGAAACCAAGGCGATGGGGTGCGGGATCAAGTTCCGCGCCTAGGAACTAACTGCCCAGCTTCAACGCGCCCGGCCAGTTGATCAGGAGCTGGATCGGCGCCGCCGAATCGGACGACACGATCGGCGCGACGAACCGGCTGCCGTCCGGCATCGCGTCGTAGACCCGCCCGCTCGCGATGGCGTTGCCGAGTTGCGCGACGACGCGCGGCGGCCCGACGCTGAACTGCCCGCCGACCGCCGTGACCTCGGCCGCCATGAGGTCGCTGGCGCTGGCGAAATAAATCTCCCTGCCGTCCCTGCGCCAGGCCGGGATGTCGCCGGCCTGCTCGGAGACCAGCCACTTGCCGGCGCCGGTCGGGAAGGCGGTGACGTACACCTGCACCCGCCCGGTCTCGTTCGACGAGTAGGCGAGCCAGCGCCCGTCCGGCGACACGCGCGGGAAATTCAGGGTCGCCTGCGCCGACGGCGCGGAGACGATCACCTTCGCCGTGCGATCGCCTTTGAGCGGCATGACGACGATGGCGTTGCCGGTGGGCCCGGTCGATCGGACGTAGACGACCTGCCCGCCGTCGGGGGAGAAGGTCGGCACCGACAGGTTGGCTCCCGCTTCCGAGGCGAGGACCTCGTCGGCCGAGCTCCCGTCGACGCTCTTCCGGTGCAGGCTGGCGACCGGGGAGGTGCCGGTGGTATAGGCGACGTAGCGCCCGTCG
>DATKFL010000112.1:0-3184 GCA_035511355.1 Dongiaceae bacterium | reverse complement strand
GTCGACGCGATGCAGCGGCACCTCCGAGCCCGGCTCGGCGAAGCGGTTGACGCCGACCACGATCCGCTCGCCGCGCTCCAGTTCCTGCTGGACACGGTAGGCCGCCTCCTGGATCTCGCGCTGCTGGTAACCGGATTCGATGGCGCGCACCGTGCCGCCCTGGGCGTCGATCGCCTCGAGGTAACGGCGCGCGCCGGCCTCCACCGCGTCGGTGAGCGCCTCGACGGCGTACGACCCGCCCAGGGGATCGGCGGTGTCGGCGACGCCGCTCTCGTGCGCGAGGATCTGCTGCGTGCGCAGCGCGATGGTGGCGGAGCGTTCGGTCGGCAGGCTCAGCGCCTCGTCGAGGCCGTTGGTGTGCAGGCTCTGCGCGCCTCCCAGGACTGCCGCCAGCGCCTGCAGCGCGACCCGAGCGACGTTGTTCTCGGGCTGCTGCGCGGTGAGCGTCGACCCGCCGGTCTGCGCGTGGAAACGCAGCATCAGGGCGCGCTCGCGGGTCACGCCGAACCGCTCGCCGAGGAGCCGCGCCCAGAGCCGGCGCGCGGCGCGGAACTTGGCGACCTCCTCGAGCAGGTTGTTGTGCGCGTTGAAGAAAAAGGAAATCTGCGCGGCGATCTCCTCCACCGGCAGCCCGGCCGCCTGCGCCGCGCCGAGGTAGGCAAGCCCGTTCGCCAGCGTGAAGGCGACCTCCTGCACCGCGGTCGAGCCGGCCTCGCGGATGTGGTAGCCGCTCACGCTGATGGCGTTCCAGCGCGGCATCGCGTCGCGGCAGAAGCCGAAGATGTCGGTGGCGATCCGCAGCGACGCCTCAGGCGGGTAGATGTAGGTGCCGCGCGCGATGTACTCCTTGAGGACGTCGTTCTGGATGGTGCCCGCGAGCCGATCGAGCGGCACCCCGCGCCGCTTCGCGACCGCGGCGTACAGCGCCAGCAGGATCGCCGCCGTGGCGTTGATGGTCATCGAGGTGGAGACCTCGGCGAGCGGCAGCCCGGCGAGCAGGTCGTCCATGTCCTCGATCGAGTCGATGGCGACGCCGACCCGGCCGACCTCCCCCTCGGCCATCGGGTGATCGGAGTCGTACCCCATCTGCGTCGGCAGGTCGAAGGCGACCGACAACCCGGTCTGGCCGGCCTTCAGGAGGTAGTGCAGCCGGCGGTTGGTCTCGCGGGCATCGCCGAAGCCGGAGTACTGCCGCATCGTCCAGAAGCGGCTGCGGTACATGGTCGCCTGCACGCCGCGGGTGAACGGCGGGAGGCCGGGAAGCCCGAGATCGCGCGCCGCATCGCGCGCGGCGCCGTCGAGCGGCGTGTAGACCCGCTCCACCGGGATCCCGGAATCGGTCCTGAACTCCGCGCGGCGCTCGGGGGCGCGCTCGAGCGACTCCTTGAGCGGACCTTTCTCCCAGGCATCGATCAGGCGGCGAAGCGTCGTGTCGGAGGGGTCGGTCACGCCGGAAAACCTACCACAGAGGCGGCCCGGCGCGGCGCCCGCTCAGGCTTCGCGGCGTGCGTCGATCGCGGCGAACTCCTTGCCGGACGCGAGCCGCGTGACCACCGGCGCGGCGCACGCGAGGCCGTGCCGGCGGGCGCGCTCGGCGAACTCCCCGGGCGGCACCGGCCGGAGGATCGGCTCCAGGCGTCCGAGGCTCGGCCAGGCGGTCGGGGTCACGGCGCGGTGCCGGGCCGAGGCGAGCTGGAGCACGACGCTCAGGACGCCGCCGGGCCGGAGCCAGCGCGCCACCCGCTCCAGGACCGGGTCGGGGTCGACGTACTCGAACAGAAGCGCCGCCTGCACCAGGTCGAAACGTCCGGACGCCAGCTCGACGCGTTCGGCGTCGGCGCGCACGAGGAGCAGCTCGGGAAGCCGCGCGGCGTGCCGCGCCCGCGCGATCGCGAGGTACTCCGGGTTCAGGTCGATCCCGACCGCCGGGCCGCGGCGCGGGCGCCCGGCGAGATGCCGGAGGCCGTTGCCGGTGGCGCACCCGAGGACGGCGACCGTCGCCGGCCGGTGCGCGGCGATCGCGGTCGCGAAGGCCGCGTCGAGGCAGGGCTCCTGGCGCACGGCCGGATCGGCCATGTGCGCCTCGTAGTCGGCGGCCGGGATGCCGAGCCACGGGTTCGTGGGCATGCCCTCAATCTTAAGAGCCGGCCCGGGAAAGGGCGACAGCCGCCGTGCGCCGCGCGTCGATCAGGGACAGGCGATCGGCGCCACCCGGATGATGTTCCCCGAGCGCTTGCCGAGCGCGTCGAACGCTCCCGGCGACTTGGCGCTGTGGCCGACGAGGTAGTAGTACACCTCGCGCGGATTCGCCGGGACCGCCGGATCCTGCACCGAGATCGTCTGCCCCACCGTCACCTGGGCCACGTTCGGCGCGAAGCAGGTCAGCGTCGCCATGGACGGGTCGGAGCCGAATCCGGTGATCAGGCCGCGGAAGACGTCGTACCCGTCGACCGAGCTCACCTGGGGCCTCGCCGTCCAGGAGACCGTGGTCACCGTCGAGGGGGGCAGCCCGACGTGCGCCACGCTGAGGAAGATGTCGTCGCCGTCCCCGGTGTAGACCTGCGCCGCCGCGGTCGCGCCGGTGACGCTCGCGCAGGCGACGTTGGCGCTGCAGCGCACCTTGACCTTGTACGACGCATCCTTGATCGGCGAATCGAGATAGACGCTGCCGGTGTTCCAGTCCTGGATCACCGCGCCGTCGCGCTCGAAGCGGAACTGCGCCACGCCGCCGGAGCAGCCGCCCGGCAGGCTCGACGCCGAGGCGTCGATGGTGAGCCGCTCGCCGCGCTCGACGATGCCGTCCTGGTTGTCGTCCCGGATCTGCAGCACCGGCGTCGTGCCGCCGTCGCCGACCGCGGGGTTGCAGACCGTCGGGCAGGTGCCGGCGAGGGGCGCCTTGGTGTCGGGGTTGAGCGCGATCGGAGTCTGGATCACGCCGGTGATCCGGATGTCGTCGATCCACCAGCCGTCGTCGGTGTCGAGATCCTCCCAGGTGCCGCCCAGCTCCTGGTACGACGACGCCGCGTTGTTGAACTCCCACGCCTGCCCGATCCAGCGGACCCGCACCCGCTGTCCCAGGTACGACGACAGGTCGAACCTGGTCTGCACCCAGTTACCGCTGCCGGTCGTCCCGGCGGCGCCGGGGCCGGCACAGCCGCGGGTGGTCGAGGAGTCGTACGCCCAG
>DATKFL010000111.1:0-2488 GCA_035511355.1 Dongiaceae bacterium | reverse complement strand
ACTCCGAGACGTAGGCGAACGCCGAGTAGTAGCCGCCGCCGTTCGCGATCACCGCCGCCATGAACTCCGCCGGGTGGTGCGCCTTGAGCCAGGCCGACCGGAACGACACCAGCGCGTACGACGCCGAGTGCGGCTTGCAGAAGGAGTAGCCGGAGAACGACATGATCATCTTCCAGACTTCTTCGACGATCGCCGGCTCGATGCCGCGCGCGACGGCCCCGGTCGTGAACTGGCGGCGGAACTCCTCGACCCGATGCCCGGCCCACTTCTTCGACAGGACCTTCCGGAGGCCGTCGGCCTCCGCGTCGGTGAAGCCCGCCATGCGGATGGCGACGCGCGCGACGTCTTCCTGGTAGCACATGATTCCGTACGAGTCGCGCAGCACGTCGTCGAGGATCGGGTGGAGCGTCGTCCAGGTTCCGCCCCGGAGCCGCCGCACGTACTCGCGGATGTAGTCGTTCGCCGCCGGCCGGATGATCGACGAATGAATGACCAGGTGCTCGAAGTCGCCGCGCCGGGTCTTCTGCTGCAACTGCCGCATCGCCGGCGACTCGACGTAGAACACCCCCATCGTGTCGCCGTCCCGCAGGATCTCCTGCGTGCGCGGGTCGTCGAGCGGGTCGAAGTCGTCGTCCGGGATGTCGGGGCCGCCGCCGGCGCGCAGCGCGTTGCAGGCGTCGCGGATGACCGCCAGCGACCGGTTGCCGAGGAGGTCGATCTTCACGAGACCGGCGTCTTCGGCCTGGTCCTTCTCCCACTGGATGACGCGGACTCCCTTGGCCGCCATCTCCACCGGGACATGCGCGTCGACCCCGTCCGGCGCGATGACCACCCCGCCGCAGTGCACCGACAGATGCCGCGGCGCCCCCTCGAGCGCGGCGGAGCGCTCGAGGACTTCCGGCCAGGGCGGCCGGGCGAGAAGCCCGCCGCTGGCGGCCTGGAGCGCATCATCATTAAAGAGCGGGCTCGTGGCGAGGGCCTCGGCCGCCGGCCCCGCGTGCCAGTCGTGCGCCAGCCGGTCGGTGACCCTTTTGATTTCCCCGTCCGGCAGGCCGTAGACCTTGGCGACCTCGCGCACCGCGGCGCGCGCCCGGAAGGTGACGTGGTTGGCGATCATCGCCACGCGCTTTTCGCCGAAGGCGCGCACCGTCCAGTCGATGACGTCGTCGCGCTCGTCCCAGCAGAAATCGACGTCGATGTCGGGCGGGTCGACCCGACCGCGGTTGAGGAAGCGTTCGAAGTAGAGGTCGTGCCGCAGCGGCTCGACATGCGTGATGCCGAGGCAGTACGACACGATCGACGCCGCCGCCGACCCGCGCCCGCACGTGCGCGGCGACTGCCGGACGATCTCCTGCACCACCAGGAAGTAGTCGGCGAAATCCTTGTCGCGGATGATCGCCAGCTCGTGGTCGAGCCGGGCGCGCACCGCCGGCGTCACCGCCCCGTAGCGCCGCCGCGCCCCCTCGTCGCAGCGCGTCACGAGAAGGGCGTAGGCGTCGGTGCGCGCCGCCGCGAGCGCCACCGCGCCGCCGCTCAACGCGGTGCCGAGGTCCGCAACCCGCGGCACGACCAGGCCACTCCAGGGCGGCGCCGCCAGCGCGCACTCCTCCGCGAGGCGGCCCGCGGTCGCGAGTGATTCGGGACAGTGCGGCACCAGGCGCTCCATCTCGGTCGGCGGCTTGAGCCAGGCCGACGGCGACGCCAGTTCGTCGGTCGGCACCCGGTCGCGCGTCGTGTTGAGGGCGATGGCGCGCAGCATCCGGTGATGCTCGAAGTCGCGCGGGTCGAGGAAGTGCACGTCGTTTACCGCCACCGGCTCGACGCCGAGCCGCCGCGCTTCCCCCAGCGCAGCGAGCACCCCGCCCCGCGTCGCCCCATACGCCGCCGCCCCCGCCGGCTCGAGCGCCAGGTACAGGTCACGCGGCCCGCGCGCTTGGTGGAGTGCGCGCAGGAGCGGCAGCGACGCGCTCAGGACGACCAGCCCCTCGGCGCCGTCGACCAGCGCTGCCGTCAGGTCGAACGTCGTTTCGAGATGCCGCCGCGTCAGGAGCCGGCAGAGCCGCGACCACCCCGCCGCGTCGCGGATGAGCAGCGTCACGCGCCCGTCCGCTCCCGCCTTCCCCGAACCGGCCGCCGTCTTCGACGTGGCGACGCGCCCCGGCCCGACCACCGGCGTGATCGTCGCCCCGAGAATCGGCCGGACACCGAGGGTGCGCGCCATCTCGAGGAAGCGCACGGCGCCGTACACACCGTCGATGTCGGTCAGCGCCATCGTCGTCATGCCGCGATCGCGCGTCGCCAGGAGCAATGCGTCGATCGCCGCCGTGCCGCGCATCAGGCTGTAGTGTGAGTGGACTTGAAGATGGGCGAACGGGGCGGCGGTCATCGCCGCGCTCCGGCGCCATCGCGCCCGCCCTTCACCCGCAGCCCGAACCGCCGCCCCCAGACGATCGCCACCGCGCCGAACTTGCCGCGGATCCGGTCGACC
>DATKFL010000110.1:0-4048 GCA_035511355.1 Dongiaceae bacterium | reverse complement strand
TGCCGCGCCGGGTCGAAGCTCGCGTCGTTGACCCCGAGGCAGAGGGTCACGTCGGCGTCGGGCGAGGGCGCCGAGATCACGACGCGGCGCGCGCCGCCGGCGAGATGCCCCGCCGCCGCCTCGCGCCGCGCGAACTGCCCGGTCGCCTCGACGACGTAGTCGACGCCGGCGGCGCGCCAGGGGATCTCCGCGGGGACGCGCCGGCCGGTCCAGGGAATGCGCCGCCCGTCGACGCGCAGCGCCTCGGCCTCGGCGACCACCTCGTGCGCCAGCGGACCGTAAATCGAGTCGTGCCGGAGCAGGTGCGCGAGCGTGGCGGGCGGCGCCAGGTCGTTCACCGCCGTCACCACGAGATCGGCATCGTCGAGGGATCGCCGCAGGAGTCCGCGCCCGATCCGGCCGAGGCCGTTGATCCCGATCCGGATCGCCACGCGGTCACCCCCCCGCGCACCGCCGGACCCTCCGGAACGGCGCGGTCCGGGCAGTCTAGCCAAACGCCGCGAACCGGGGCAAGGACCGCGGCGCGCTCCCGGCCGCGGGTTGACGCCCGCCCCGCGGCCCCGTAGAATACCGGCCTCTTCGCGATTCCTCGTGTCGGCCGCAGCTTGTGGCCGACCGTTTCCTCCAGTGAGTGCCGGGCCGGCGACGTCGTTCTGTCCGGGCCCGGGGAGGCGGGGGACACCCGATGCAGGACGACGCCCTCCATCGACATCGACGGCCCGCGCCGCGGGCCCGCGCCCTCGTTGCCGGGCTCGCGTTGCTCGCGGCGACCCTGGCGATCGATCCGCTCGGCGCGGCGTCCCCCGACTACGATTCGTTCTACCGGCCGGACGACGCGCGACGCGCGTTCGCGGGGGTGCAGCATGCGGCGGTGACCTTCCCGGGCGGCCGGGTCATCGCGGCCGAGATCGCCGACACCCGCGAGCGGGAGATGTACGGCTACATGTACCGCCCCGAGGTGCCCGAGGACGAAGGGATGGTGTTCGTCTATCCCGAGTCCGGCTGGCACTCGTTCTGGATGAAGAACACGCTGGTGCCGCTCGACATCCTCTGGCTCGACGAGACCTTCCGCATCCTCCACATGGAGACGCCGGCGCCGCCGTGCAAGGCCGACCCCTGCCCGTCGTTCGGCCCGATGCGCGCCTCGCGCTACGTCGTGGAGACGCGCGCCGGCACCGCGGCGCGCGAGGGTCTCAAGATCGGCGACCGCCTCGGCATCGTCTTCCCGGGCGCGGCGGGGGAGAAGCCGCGATGAGGTTCTTCGCGCCGATGCTCGGCCTGATCGTCATGCTGGCGGCCGGATTCACCGCCGGCGTGAGGTACCAGGAACGCTCCGACGCGCACGGCAAGGTGGGGGAGCTGATCGAGATCCAGAAGTCGCGCATCGCGCACCTCCAGCAGGAGACCGTGCGCCTGCGCACCGCGCTGACCCTGCGCGACTATCTCGAGGAGTTGCGGGTGCGGCTGCCGCGCGCCACCTACCAGGAGATGGTCGAGGCGATCGCCGACGCCTCGCGGCGCTACGACGTTCCGCCCGAGACGATTCTCGCGGTGATCCGGATCGAGAGCGCGTTCGACACCGAGGCGGTCTCCGAGGCGGGCGCGGTGGGGCTGATGCAGGTGCTGCCGTCGACCGCGGAGGAGCTGGCGCGCGAGCTGCGCATGCCGTTCTCGGAGGAGACGCTGCGCGATCCCTCCTCGAACATCACCCTCGGCACCTTCTACCTGACCAAAATGCTGGGGCGCTTCGACGACCTGGCGCTGGCGCTGGCCGCCTACAACGCCGGACCGGGGCGGGTGGTCCCCGGCGCGCCGCCGATCAACGACTACTCCGCCCGCGTCCTGGCCTACGCCAACCCCTGAAGGCACGTCCCTGGAACGGGTTGCGCCCGCCCGACGCGGATGGTACAGTCCGGCGACCTGATCGGCCGCGACCCGGCTCCAGACGGCCGTCAGAGCGGGAGCGACGACGCGTGGTCGAGTACGTTCCGGTCCTCCTCTTCCTCCTCGTGGCCGCGGTCGTCCCCACGATGATCCTCGTCACCGCCTGGGCGCTCAGGCCGTCGCGTCCCGAGCGGATCAAGGGCGAGGCGTACGAATGCGGCGTGCCGACCTCCGGCGAGGCGCGCGCCCGCTACCCGATCCGCTTCTACATCATCGCGGTGCTGTTCGTGGTGTTCGACGTCGAGACGATCTTTCTCTTCCCGTGGGCGGTGAAGTACCGCATGCTCGGGATGCTCGGCTTCGTCTCGATGCTGGTCTTCCTCGGGATTCTCCTGGTCGGCTACGCCTACGCCTGGAAGAAGAGGGCGCTCGAATGGGTCTGATCGACGAACGGTTCCCGGCGAACATCCTGACCACCACGGTCGACTCGCTGTTCGCCTGGGCGCGCAAGTCGGCGCTCTGGCCGATGTCGTTCGGCCTCGCCTGCTGCGCCATCGAGATGATGGCGACCGTGGCGTCGCGCTACGACATCGACCGCTTCGGCGCCGGCGTCTTCCGGGCCACGCCGCGCCAGTCGGACGTCATGATCGTCGCCGGCACGGTGTGCGAGAAGATGGCGCCGATCATCAAGCGGCTCTACGACCAGATGCCCGACCCGAAGTGGGTGATCTCGATGGGCGCCTGCGCCACCTGCGGCGGACCCTTCCCGACCTACAGCGTGGTGCAGGGGGTCGATCGGATCGTGCCGGTCGACGTCTACATCCCCGGCTGCCCGCCGCGGCCGGAGGCGCTCCTGTACGGCTTCCTCCGGCTGCAGGACAAGATCCAAGAGATGCGCGTCATCCGGCGCGCCACCGCCTAGGCGGCGATGGCCGACGAGGAGAAGCCGCAGCCGCCCCCCGCCGCGCCCCCCGCGGCGGCGCCCCCGAAGCCCGACCCCCTCAAGGAACCGGTCGCCTCGCGCGCCGTCGATTTCTTGCGCGCCGCGATGGCCGACGCGATCCTCGACGTGTCGTACTTCGCCGGCCAGGCGATCGTGCGGGTGCCGCCGGCGCGCCTGATCGAGGTCATGACCTGCCTGCGCGACACCGTCGACCTGCGCTTCGACTACCTGAGCAACCTGACCGGGATGCACTGGCCGAAGAACGAGCGGCCGTTCGAAGTGGTCTATCACCTCGACTCGATCACCTATCGGCACCGGCTGACGGTGAAGATCGATCTCGCCGAAACCGAAGAGGCGCCGTCGGTGACGTCGGTCTGGCCGACCGCCGGCTGGCACGAGCGCGAGGCGTTCGACCTCCTCGGCATCCGCTTCGCCGGGCACCCGGATCTCCGCCGCATCCTGATGCCGGACGAGTGGCAGGGGCATCCGCTCCGCAAGGACTACCCCCTCGAGGGGAATCCGGGCGATCACGTGCAGTACCGCGAGGTCGGCACCGCGACGCACGTCTACGCGCAGGAGCGCCCGATCCTGCGCGGCTTCGGCTGGAAGAAAGAGGTCGAGAAGACCGGCGTGGGGCGGGGCTGATGTTCCGCACCGAGGAGATGGAGATCAACATGGGGCCGCAGCACCCGTCGACGCACGGGGTGCTCCGGCTGGTGCTGCAGCTCGACGGCGAGGAGATCAAGGAGATGCGCCCGGTCATCGGGTATCTCCACCGCGGCGTCGAGAAACTCTGCGAGCACCGCACCTACGCGATGATCGAGCCGCTGACCGACCGGCTCGACTACGTCGCGGCGATCTCCGAGAACCTCGGCTACTGCGGCGCGGTCGAGCGGTTGATGGGGCTCGAGGTGCCGCCGCGGGCGCAGTACATCCGGGTCGTCCTCGCCGAGCTGCAGCGGCTCGCCTCGCACCTCCTGTGGCTCGGGACGCACGCGCTCGACCTCGGGGCGATGACCGTCTTCTTCTACACCTTCCGCGAGCGCGAGCTGATCCTCGACCTGTTCGAGGCGTTCTGCGGCGCGCGCCTGACCTACAACTCGATGCGCATCGGCGGCCTGTACGAGGACGTGCCGCGCGGCTGGTTCGAGCGGGTGCGGCACCTCGTGAAGATCTTCCCGGCGCGCATGCGCGAGTACGAGGACCTGCTCACCGTCAACC
>DATKFL010000109.1:0-5123 GCA_035511355.1 Dongiaceae bacterium | reverse complement strand
CGCTGACGCTCGACGCGGTGGCGCGCGGAGTCGGCATGAGTCCGTTCCATTTCTGCCGGGTCTTCCGGGCGCTCGTCGGCCTGCCGCCGCATCGCTATCTGCGCCGCGTGCGTCTCGAGCGCGCCGCGGCCCGCCTGCGTGCCGGCGCCGGGGTCACCGACACCTGCCACGCCACCGGCTTCAACAATCTCGGGCATTTCGTCCGGGCGTTCCGCGAGGCGTACGGCGTCCCGCCCGGCCGTTTCCGCGGCTGACGGCGGCCCCGGACGCCGGAGCAAGAAACCGCAAGCCGTGGCGCTCGAGGCCGGAGTAGGCTCTATCCCTCAACCTGAAGGAGGCCGCGAATGTACGACCACATGACGATCCGCGTGAAGGACATGGCGAGGAGCAAGCGGTTCTACGAGAAGGCGCTCGCGCCGCTCGGTCTCACGGTGCAGTCCGCCGACGACGAGGGGGCCGGGTTCGGCACCGCCGACGGCATCGGCTTCTGGATCGCGCTCGGAACGCCGGTCACGAACGCGGTGCACATCGCGTTCGCCAGTCCCAATCGCGCCGCGGTCAAGGCGTTCCACGTCGCCGCGATGGAGGCGGGCGGCAAGGACAATGGCGCGCCGGGGCTTCGCGCGGCCTACGCGCCGACCTACTACGCCGCGTTCGTCTACGACCCCGACGGCAACAACATCGAGGCGGTCTGCCACAAGAAGGAGTAACGGCCCTTAGCCCGCCGGGGGGCGACCTGATACCATCCGCCCCCGCATGCAGACCCAGCGGACCTTCCGGACCAGCCTCGCGGGAATCGGTCTTGTGGCGGTGGCTGCCTGTTCGCCCGGGCAGGCTCCGCCGGCACCCGCCGCCCCGGCCGCGCCGCGAGCCGCCGCCCAACCGGGCGGCGTTCTGGTCTGCCGGCCGAACGTCGACTTCGCCGTCGAGGTCGACGGTCTCTACCCGCGGGACGCGCGGCTCTTCCAGAGCGACGCCCGCGGCAAGTTCCTGGTCGACATCCCGTCGAAGTCGACAAGCCTCCTGGTCGATCTGTCGGCGCGCCGGGTGACGACCGTGCCGCCGGCGATCATCGTGCGCGAGGAGGACACCGGCCTGGTCCGCTTCGCCGACCCGGGCCCGACCGCGGGTCCGGCCTACGCGCTGGCGATCGACGGGGCGATCCTGCGGTTCCAGACCGACAGCTCGACCGTGCGCGTCATGACGGCGCTCGAGCGGGAGCCGATCGTCGGGCCGGTCGCCTTCGACGCGCTCATCGCCGATCGGGCGGAATACCGCGAGGGGATGAAGGCCTACCGGCCGAACCTCGACGCCGTGGCGACCATCAGGAAATCGAAGACGCCGATCGCGATCGAGGCCTACTTCGGCACCTGGTGCCCGCACTGCAAGATGTTCATGCCGAAGTTCCTGCGCGTCATGCAGGACGCCGCCAACCCCGCGATCCACCTGACCCTCGTCGGCGTGCCGAAGGGGTTCGGCATGGTGGACGGTCCCTGGAAGGGGAAGAACATCACCGGCATCCCGGCGATCATCGTGAGCCGGCAGGGGAGCGAGATCGCGCGGCTCGATGCGCACGAGGGCGCCGTGCCCGAGACCGAGCTGGCGGCGATCCTCGGTGCCCTCAAGTAGCGCGCGGGAGCCCCGGCGCGATGCCGCCGTCGACCCGCTCCCCTGACGGCGGTCGCGCGGCGCTCCCGGCCCTCGCGGTCGCGGCGATCGCCGGCATCGCGGTGGCGCTCCGGCTGCACGGCCTGACCCGCCACGGACTCTGGCTCGACGAGGCGAACGGCCTGCGCATCGCGCGCCTCGGCCTCGCGGAAATCCCCGGCGCGCTCGCGCTCGACGCCGGCGCGCCGCTCTACTCGGTGCTGCTGCACCTCTGGGTGGCGCTCGCGGGGGACGGCGAGCGGGGTCTGCGGCTCTTCTCGGTCGGGCTCGGGCTCCTGCTGATCCCGGCGACCGCGATGCTGGCGCGGCGGGTCGGGGGCGGGCGCGCCGCCTGGATCGCCGCCGCGCTGGTCGCGGTGACGCCGATCGCCGTGCAGTTCTCGCAGGAGCTCCGGATGTACATGCTCCTGCCCTGCCTCGCGGCGGTGGCGGGGGAGCGGCTGCTCGCCTTTCTCGAGAGCGGCTCGCGCGCGGCGCTGGTCGGGCACGCCGCGGCGCTCGCCGCCGCCTGCTACACGCACAACTGGGGATTGCTCCTGGTGCCGGCGTCGGGGGTCGCGGTGTTCGTCGCGCGCCGGGAGAGGCTGGCGCGCTGGTGCGCCGCGGCGGCCGGAGTCGCGGTGGTCTACCTGCCCTGGTCCTTCGTGCTGTGGCGCCAGATCGGCAGCGGCTCGCACGCCTTCATCGCCGCGTTGGCGCAGCCGCCGGGGTGGTCGCTGCCGTACTGGTCGGTCGTCCTGTTCGCGAGCGGTGTCGGGACCGGCGGAGTGGGGGTCGGGAGCCTGCTGCCTCCCGCGGGTGCGGTGGCTGCCGCGGTCGCCTATCTTCTCTTGATCGCCGCGGCGCTGGCGCCGAGGGGAACGGGCGGGTCGCCTGCGTCGGCCGGGTCGCGCGCGGCGCGGTGGGCGGTGGTCGTTCTCGCCCTGGGACCGCTGGCCGGCGCCCTTTTCCTCGGCGCGACCGGGCTTCCGGTCTACGTCCTGGGGCGCTACGAGCTGATGGTCCTGCCGTTCTTCATGGCGCTCGCCGCGACCGGGGCGGCGACGCTTTGCGCGGGTCGATGGGCCATGCCGGCGCGCGCGATCGTGCTCCCGGGGCTCGCGCTCCTGGCGTTCGGCTCGTGGCGCTTCACCGGGGCCGTCGAGCGCCGCACGCGGGAGAACGAGATCACCTCGGCGCTCGCGCCGCGGCTCCTCCCCGGCGATCGGATCGTCGTCAGCGGCCTGTACCGCGCCGGCCTCGAGTACTACCTGCGCCACGCCGGCGCGACGGCGGCGATCGACTCGTTCCCGCGCGCGAGCGCCGCGCACCAGGGCTGGTACGACGAGTCGGGGGCGAATCCCGACGACCCGGCCCTCCTGGCCGAGGCGCAGGCCGCCTGCCCGGCGCCCGGCCGGCGCACCTGGGTGGTCACGACCCTCGAGACGCCGCTCGCGGCCCGCCTGGTCAGCGTGCTCGCCCGCTGCGCCGATGTCGAGCGTCCGTTCGCCGGCGAGCGCCCGCCGCTGCGCGACCTGGTGCTGGCGGTCCCGCTCGCGCCGGGACCGCCGGCCCGCCCCGCCGCGGAGGTTGCGCCGGGCGGTGGTCCTCCCTAGAATTCGGCTCCCGGTTCAGATTCACTCGCGAGGAGGCACGCTTTGGCGGTGCACGACAAGTCCGCGGCGCCCGCGCCGGAGCCGCTTCCGCCGCTGCCGGCGCCCGAGGGGCCGGCGCGCGCCGTCCTGATGCTGGTGAACCGGCGTCTTCTCTTCCTTTATTGGGTGCTGGACGCCGGGGTCGATCGGCAACTCGGGGCGGCGCGCGGCGGCGCGGAGGTCATCCTCGATCACGCCACGGGGCCGGCGGCCGGCGCCGTCGTCCTGCGCCAGCCGTTCGATTTCCGGAGCGGCTCCTGGTACCTGACGCTGCCGCCGACCGAGGGGACGCTGCGCGCCCGGCTGGGGCTGGCCGACGCGGGGCACTTCGTCGAGTTGTTGCGCTCGAACGACCTGCCGATCCCGCGCGACGGGGCGGGAAGCGACCCGGAGGTCTGGATGGACCGGCGCGCGGTGCGCGCGGGGCGGCGTGAGCCGCTGCCGCCTCCCCCGGTGGTGCGCCGCGAGGTCGTGCCCGGCGTCGCGGGTTATGTCGTGCGCGGGGTCGGCGGCGCCGCGGCGCGGCTCGACGTCGTCGCGGGCGGCGCGGCGGTGGCGACGACCTCGTCCCCGGCCGGGGCGTTCTGGAGCCGGCCGCCCGGAGGGCCGCCGTCGCCGCGCCCCGCGACCTCGGCGTTCGCCCCCGGCAGGGCGCCGCACGAGCACCTGGTCATCGAGGCGATCGCAGCCCGCCCCGCGCCGCCGGGCAAGGCGCCCCTGCCGCCGCTCGGCATCGCCCACGCGCGCGGCTACCTGACCTTCGTCCTGCACGCGCACCTGCCCTTCGTGCGCCACCCGGAGCGCGAATACTTTCTCGAAGAGCAGTGGCTCTTCGAGGGGATCACCGAGACCTACCTGCCGCTCCTCGACACGCTCGACCACCTCGCCGACGAGGGAGTGCCGGCGCGGCTGACGATCTCGATCAGCCCGACGCTCGCGGCGATGCTGCGCGACCCGGTCCTGATGGGGAAGTACGAGCGCCTCCTGGGCCGGCTCTGCCATCTCGCGGAGCGCGAGATCGAGCGCACCCGCGACGACGACGCGATGAACCCGGTGGCCGGTTTCTACTGGGACCGGCTGCACCGGTTGCAGCATCTCTTCACCTCGGTGTACGGACGGGACCTGCTCGGCCGGTTCCGGGCGCTCGAGGACCGGGGGGTCCTCGAGGTGATCACCTGCGCCGCCACCCACGGCTACCTGCCGCACCACCGGCTCGACTTCGACTCGATCCGCGCGCAGGTGGCGACCGCGGTCGCCGAGCACCGGCGGCATTTCGACCGATCGCCGCGCGGGCTGTGGCTGCCGGAGTGCGCCTACGTGGAAGGGGTCGACGAGGTGCTGGCGGCCGAGGGGCTCGAGTACTTCTTCGTCGACACGCACGCGATCGGGCGCGCGACCAGCCGGCCGCGCTTCGGCGTGCATGCGCCGCTCCTGTGCCCCTCGGGCGTGGCCGCGTTCGGGCGCGACGAGGAGTCGTCGGCGCAGGTCTGGAGCAGCGAGAAGGGATATCCGGGCGACCCGGCGTACCGCGACTTCTACCGCGACATCGGGTTCGACCTCGACGCCGGCTACGTCGCGCCCTACCTCGACCCGGCGGGGCAGCGGGGGATGACCGGGTTCAAGTATCATCGAATCACCGGGCGCACCGATCACAAGGAACCGTACCGCCGCTTCGAGGCGCTCCGGACCGCGGCGTGGCATGCGGCCGATTTCGTGAACAACCGCCGCGCGCAGATCGACTGGCTTGCGGGCGGGATGGACCGGCCGCCGCTCGTGACCTCGATGTACGACGCCGAGCTCTTCGGCCACTGGTGGTTCGAG